>JADFHV010000054.1:4265-10110 GCA_022566975.1 Chloroflexota bacterium | reverse complement strand
GCCGCAGGTGATCAAGCCCCCCTTCTTCGACGATCCGCGCGAACGCTTTCCGAAGATTCCCGCTATCAAGATGCTCGCCGGTGGGCGTCGTGAACACCAGCCGATCACTCTCTCTGTCAGGGTTCTTGTAAGCTGCACCCGCCGCGAGCCGTTCCTCGCTCTGACGGACCCTGTGAGCCTTCAGCACGCTGACCGCCTCTTCGTCCAGTTGAACCGTTCTCTTGCTCTGCTTAGTCTTCGTGGGGCCAAAGACCAGCCCCTCGCCGGGGATTCTTTTCAATGCTCGGCGGACGTTCATTTCACCGCCCTCGAGGTCCTTCCACCTCAAGGCGATCAGCTCACCCAATCTCGCGCCACTGTGGGCCGCGAGAAAAATGATCGCGTGGTACGGGCTGTCCTGGGCGGCAGCAAGGAGCAAGTTGAGTTCATTCGCGTCTAGAGCCCGCATCTCCTTCTCATCGTCGTCAGGCTTTCGCGGCGACACATCCCGCGCCGGGTTCTTCCCGATGTACTTCTTTGCCACGCTCACCACTAGGCGCAGATTGGCCTCCGCCAGGTGCCTCTGGGCCCGCATGCCCTCGTCTTTGAGGTGCGTAAGATGCCGGTTGAACACGAACTCGTACGACTCCAGCATCTTCCTACACTCGCGGTCCTCGAGCCGCTCCTTCAGCTCGCCAAGCGAAGGGCGGTCGTCCAGGATCTCAAGGACCTCATCGGGAAGCAGACGGCTGTTCAGCGACAGCACCTGTATATCCGCCTTAACATCGTCCGGCTCTTTGTTAAGGAGCTCCCCCAGGAAGTTCAGCATCTCCTCGGGGAGCTCTCCGTCCAGAGCCTCGCGTAGCTCTTTGTGGGACATTACTTCGGGGAGTGTACGGCCGCTCTCCAGGCCCGCAAACTTGCTGACGGCTTCCGCCAGCGCCTCCGCCTCGCAGATGCCCGTCAAGAACTCGAGAATGCACTGCCACGCTCTGGGCTGGCGACCCTCGGCCGAGTTGAAGTCCGACTCCATCCGCTGGACGTATTTGCTGGCTTCCAGGGCACGGGCAAGCATGCGCTCCTGCTTGGCCTTCAGCAGGCTGACCCTGCCGATCTCGCGCAGGTACATCCTGACCGGATCGTCGATCATCTCGACGCCCCCGAACTCCTGCTCCCACTCGGCATCGGCGGCCTTTTTGGCCTTGGCGCTAGTTCTGCCGGCTGGCTTCGCTCTTGTGGCAGCTATCCCGTCCCCATCCAGAGCGACCAGCCCATCCTCACGGTCGCGAGGGTTGCCCATACCAATGAGCTCACGCGCGCTTCTGGACTGCTCCACCAGCTCCCTTAGAAGGTCGCTGCCGTTATCCTCTCCGATGCCTCTGGTGCTCATGTTCCTGTCCTCATTGTGATAGTAGAACTTCTCCTCAGTGGGCCCGTGGTGAAAACGACTCTTTGATCGCGGCGTTTACGTCCACGACCGGGCGCTCCAACTCTCTTTCGGGCGGGATGCTCGCGTCGTCCGTGGCCAGCAGCTCCTGCTGGAGGTCACGGAGGTGGCGTCTCTCCAAACGTTGCAGACACTCAGCCAGCGCCGCCTCTCGTTCACTTCCTTCCGCCGTGACCAACTCCTTCTCGAGAAGGCGGCCTAGCTCATCGTGCAAAGACCCGTCCAGCGAGTCTCTGAGCTGATCTATTGTAGAGCAGCTTAGCAACCGCGTAAATATCTCTCTGTACTCGCTTCTATGGAGGTATTCCAGGGCGTCATCCGGCACTCTATCCTTGAGGTCCGGCCTGTCGAGGAGGAGCAGGAGGGTATACTCTTCCAGGACCTCGTCCGGGTTCCCCGTGAGAGGGGAAGCCGTGATCTGCGCGTCCGAGTCCCGACGGGTGCGCTGCCCGGCGCGGTACACAGAGGACTTCCTGAGCCCACCGATACTGGCCCTCAGCGACTCCTCGCTCACGCCTATGGCCTCGGCGAGCTTACGAAAATAACGCTCCTGGTCGAAGTCGTTCTCCGTGGACGCGATTATGGGGAACAGCGTCTCGACCGCCTGCGTCTTGCCCTGTCCCGTGCTGGTGTCGAGCCTGGAGGTCACCGCCGGAATGAGGAAGTCCATCAAGGGAATTGCCTCCCGCGTCAGGCGCTCCCACTCCGACCGATCGTGGCGGATCAGACTATCGGGGTCACGGCCCTCCGGCAGAGCCGCAATCCTCAGCGTCAACGGCTCTCGCTGGTAGAGCATTCCGACCGACCCGTGCCGGACACCCGACTCTTGACGCCCGAGGACGCGCCAAGAGGACTCCAGGCTCCGCACGGTGGCCTCTTGCCCCGCGGCGTCGGGGTCAAGAGCGAGCACGAAGCTGCTGGCCAGGGACTTTAGCTGGGATACCTGCTGCTGTGTGACGGCGGTCCCCATCGAGGCGACGACGTTGGCGTACCCATGCTGGTGGGCCGCGATGGCGTCCATGTAGCCCTCTACTATGATGCCCGTGCCCTCGTCCCTGATCGCCTCGGAAGCCAGATGGAGGCCGTAGAGCATACCGCGCTTATCGAAGATCGGGGTCCTGGGAGTGTTGATATATTTGGGCATCGAGTCGTCCAGCGCCCGCGCCCCTAATCCAGCGATCTCGCCCCGCCGGTTGTGGATGGGGAACATGAGCCGCCCGTGGAAGAAGTCCCGACTGCTTCCGTCCTCGTTCCGGTGCAGGAGACCGGCCTCGACCGCCTGGCTCTCGGCGAAGCCCAGGGCGACGAGATGCGACTTCAGCTCTTCCCATCCAGATGGGCTTAGGCCCAGCTCGAAGGTTGACGCCGCCTCATCGTCGACCCCACGCTCCTCCAGGTAGCTCTTCGCGTGACGGCCCTGGGGAGACGCCAGTACGTCTCGGTAGAACCGCGCGGCGACCCGGTTGATGCGGTGAAGCACGTCGCTTTTGTCGCTATCGCGTCCCTGGGACAGGGCCACTCCGGCCTTGTCGGCCAGAAGGCGAAGCGTGTCGCCGAAATCGAGCCCCTCCATGCGCATCACGAAGGAAAAGACGTCGCCCCCCGTGGCGCAGGCGCCGAAGCAGTGCCATCCCTGCCGCTCCGGGTTGACGACGAAGGACGGAGTCTTCTCGGTGTGGAACGGACATTGCGCCTTGAAGTACCGTCCCGATTTGCTCAGCGCCACGTAGCCCGAGACGGTCTCGACGATGTCGAGCCGGGTCTTTATGTCGTCAACAACGCTCATTCTGATTGGCCCGACCCCTCGGTGCCCTCTCGTGTAGCCGACTCGAGCTTTGCAAGCTCGGCGCTCAGCGCCTGCGCCGGAAGCTCAAACCAGTGGTCCTCACAGCCGACCCGCACCGTCTGGTTCCCGGGTTCACCGACGAGCTCAACCCTCGCCGTGTTCCCGCACTGGCAAGAAGTCTCCCAAATCGAGGCCATGCTGATTGCCTCCACACCCCAGATCAGATTGACGGCTAACGGCTGTCGTCAGAGTCCTGACCCGCCAGGGCCTCCCGATACGCGAACCGGACGATCCTATTGAGGGGTCTACGAACGCTCTTCAAGTGCCAGGCGATGTGGTCCAGACTGGCCTTCAGGTCCAGGAGAGAGTCGCCGGCGGCCTCCCAATCGTGGGGCGACTTCACCAGTCCCTCGAGATCGGCAGACAGCCGCCTCTCCGCGCCCCAGAGGTCGCCGAGATCGGTGCAGAGAGCTGCCAGCTCAGGGTCCAGGTCCGGCGGGAGCCCCATCTCCTTGAATTTGACAACGACGTTATGAGCAACGTTAGCCGTGTGGCGGGCCTGCTCCAGGTCCGGCTCCAGGTTCCCTCGGCCATCTCCGTCTTCGTGGGACAAAGGACGCTCCCCTAGGAGCTCTCGTGTGAGAGCGCGTAGTGGGCCACGTAGCTCGTCCACGGCTCCCTGATGGTAGCCAGGGCGGCCTCCTGAGGACGTGGGCTCATGTGGTTTATCTGCTCGAAGGTACGCTTCCAGAGAGTGTCGACCTCGCGCTTCCAGGGGTCGTACTCGAGACCATGGGCATCTCGTTGCATCGCCTCCAGGTGCTCGTGGATCAGCCTCAGGTGATTGCCTACGACGCGGGCGCGTATCTTGTCGGTGAGGGTTGTGGCGGGCATTATAGCAGTCTGGACCGAAAAATCTCTGCTACACCCGGTCGGATTTTCTCCGCGACACGGAGAGCGTACCGGTCGGTCATACCGGACAGATAGTCCACGACGGCGCCGTCGTCTGAGCCCCTCCTGAGGTCATACTCGGGTGGAACATCGTCGCGGTTGTCGTTCAGGTGCTCATAGAGCAGCCGCACGACTCGCCGGGCGGCCCGCCCCTCCTCGCCACGGTCCTCGGGCACGTAAACGGTCTCGAACATGAACTCCCGCAGGGTGTTCACCGCCTGTCTCACCTGCGCGCCCATGGTGATGACCGGGCGCTGGCCGGGACCCGGCCCGTCGCGGCCGGCGGCACGCCAGGAGCTCTCGACGATATCGCTCACCATGGCGTCGATGCGCTTCGAGTGTCTCGAGCCCAGGACCTCGACAACCTCGCGGGGCAGGTCCTCCGGCGCCAGGATCCCGGCCCGGAAGGCGTCTACCAGGTCGTGGTTCAGGTACGCGACAGCGTCGGCTATCCGGCAGATCTGACCCTCGAGCGTGAGCTCGTCCGTGTCGTCCCCATCCAGAAAATCGCCCCTGGGCTTGGAGTGGGACACGATCCCCTGGCGGACCTCCCAGGTCAGGTTGAGGCCCTGGCCATCCTTCTCCAGCTGTTCCACTATCCGTAGGCTCTGACGGCTGTGGCGAAAACCCGCCGGACTGAGGACGTTCAGCTCGTCTTCGCCGATGTGACCGAAGGGAGTATGGCCCAGGTCGTGGCCAAGCGACATGGCCTCGGTGAGGTCCTCATTGAGGTCCAGCGCCCGGGCGATGGTCCTGGCGATCTGGGCCACCTCCAGCGTGTGGGTGAGACGCGTGACGTAATGGTCGCCCAGCGGGGCTATGAATACCTGGGTCTTGTGCTTCAGGCGTCGAAAGGCCTTGCAGTGGATGATGCGGTCGCGGTCACGCTGGAACTCTGTGCGGAGAGGGGAAGGCTCCTCGGGGCGCTCGCGGCCCCGGCTGCGCGCGGACCTGGAGGCGTAGGGTGAAAGCAACTCCTCCCTCTCCTCCAGGTGATGGCGGACAGAGGCGGTGATCACGGCGTTCGAGGGAAGGTGTTCTTGTGCAAGTAGCTTGCGATGACCGAGTCCAGTGGTTCCGGCTGTCCACATCGGCGGCCATAGCGCCGCTCCTGGCATTATAGCATAGGATTTCAGGTCGGATGGCCTGATTTCCCGCGGGTCGCTTCGTCGCCCGGCCAGTCGCGCAAGCCTGTCACACCGTAGGGGCGCACGGCCGTGGGCCCCTACCAGCGCATATCTCCACGACCGGTTTTCCGGCAGCGCTATGCGTCGCTCACCCGGTCAGTTGCGCCAGCACCGATCGCAGACGAGGCGTCTCGGCCAGGGCGTCGCGCAGGCCGGACACATCGTCCCGCCCCAGTATCAAGGGACTCCGCTGGAACCTGCCGGCGTGGTCGTAGTAGCAGAAGCGGACGCTCAGCGAGCCGTCTTCGAACTCGAGGAGCTGCAGCGCGGGTCTGTGGTGCTCGCCGACGTGCGACGCCTCCTCCACGATGAGCCCCCCGCCCCAGTGGAGACTGAAGGGCCTGGGGACCTTGCGGTCAGGTCCGTTCGTCAACTCGTCACCTCCGTAATGTGGCACTGGCCGCGTCCATCTGTCATTGTGAGCCCTTCGGGCCCGGGCCGAGGAGGGGCCGAACATCTGGATCTACCTCCTCTATCAGTCGCTGCCGTTCCTGC
>JADFHV010000054.1:0-4255 GCA_022566975.1 Chloroflexota bacterium | reverse complement strand
GTGAGCCCTTCGGCTTCGCTCAGGATAGACTCCGCGAAGAATCTGGAGGGGGATCATGGCCGGAGCCACATGCCCCACCCGAGATTCCTCGTCGGGGACTCCTCGGAATGACAGGAGTGCACACGTCATGTCATTCCCACGAAAAATAACGTGCCGCCGAACCAGTATGGGTTTACTTTACCTACCTGTGAGTGGGGCGACCCAGCGGGGCCCACTGTAGGGCCCTAGCGCCTCCATCGCCACCTGAACCCTGGCGCCGCTATTCTTCTGTCGAGAAATTCTTCGGTCTGTTTGCGCCATAAGACGAAGGTGTCGCCCACGCTGGCGGTGTCATCGTAAAGAAAATCAGGTATCTCGCCCTTGATTGAGGTGCGTCCAAAGGCGTCGGCCCTTTCCCATACAACTACGTTATCTCCTCGCAGAGTCCACCCCTGTTCGCCGTCAGAGACTGCCTTTCGATAGTTCTCCGGAGCCAGCAGTGCGGCCAGCCGCCTGGCGGGGCGCTCATAACGGCCGTCAGCGTACTCGTGCCAAGAGATAGGTCGGCACCATTGCGGCAACTCTCCGGCGACAGCGGCGTCCAGGAGCTCGCAGATCGTCTCGGACGACATACGAAGTATGTCTCCCGGCAGAGGCGTGGCATCGAGCTTGTCCATGACGGCAACCAGATACCTCCGATAGAAGTCGGTTGTGAGCCTGTTGCGGATATCCTCGACACTGGCGTGGAGCTCGTCAGTTAGGGAGTGCTTGTGAGTAGGCAACGAAGTGTTTACGTAGATCATCAGGCATCGCTTGACCACCTCATCCTGGAACGACTGCGGCTCGGCGTTCATGGAGATAACAAAACACGGATGTTCCTTCACCGGGGGCAGATTCTCGTCCTTGACGATGTCGAGGCCATGGTCGGTGAAGCGCCGACGGGTGATGTCGTCGAAGACAACTGGGAAACGTCTGTAGTTTTGCTGAAGACCCCGCAGCATCCCACGTGTGAAGCTGTCTTTCTCGACGGTGCTGGGATGCCCGAACATGCTCGTGATAAGAGTATCCACAAGGCTAGTCTTCCCGCAGTTCGATTTGCCGTAGATTATGGCAAACGATGGATAGTGGAAGATGTTGCCGCCTCCGACGACGGCACGAGTGCGGAGATCACAGATAAACGGCGAGACATACAGCCAGGACATGAATGTGAAGTAGTCCCGCTGCAATCGAGGCACGTCGCCGACGAAGCCCAGTTCATAGTTATTGAAGTACTCCACGATCGCTTCCGCACTCCGCCTCAGCCCCTCATCGTCGGCGTCCAGGGAAACATGTTCACCCGACAAAGAAACATGTCGAGATTCCTGGTGTATGGTCAGGTTCGTCGGCCTGGTCTCATCGTCCTCTTGCTGACCCTTTCGCCAGCGCATCTTCTTGATTACCGCCTTGACGGTTGGTGTGACGACATACCTGCCGTTCTCGCGAGTTATCTGGGGAGAAACGATGCGATCCACCGGAAGGGCCAGCTCCTCAACTTTGTGCAATACCTGCGGAAGTGTCAGCTCTTCAACGGCTGGGGGCTGGAACACAGTCAGGCCGGTGTCTTGCAGGACCGGAGTTTCCGTAAATGCGATCTCAGCTGATCGCAAGTCGATGGGCAGGTCGATTCGGTCTGCCGCGGTTTCCTTCACCGCGTCATATTGTCGTGAGTAATGCTCCCAGGCCCTATCGTCGTCATCGAAGACCAGCAGGGTCTCAGGCTGCTTTCCACCGAACGCGCGCTCCGACAGATTGGCCGAGCCAACGATCACCCGACGGCGCTTGGGGTCACCGGCCTCGAGAAGGTACAGCTTCGCATGAGCAATGTTATCTTTGACTACGTAGAACTGAGCTTTGCCAGCGTGAATTTTCTCGAGGATGGTCCGCTGACGTTCATCCTCAAGCTTTAGAGCGCACTCCCTCAATTGGTTGATCAGGAACTGCTGGAAAGCGATCACGTCGGCGAAACGTCCGAGTGCAGCCTCGAAACCGAAGACGCACTCGAAGCGCTGGAAGGAGTACCTGTCGAGCATCCGAACGATCATCGGGGTACTAACCGAGTAGGTCAGGACGCGCATGCTGTCGAAGCCATCAAATATATTCCAGCTAAAGGGCTCGACGCTACAGAACTCAGCGCTCACGACCTGCAGGCCCCGCTCGGCAGCGGAATGGGCATCGTCGAAATCGAGTCGGTTCTGGAGTGGATCGTTCAGCATCGCGTGTCACCTTAACTCCTAGCGATTCGGCGTCTGCTCCGTCCAGGAATCAGTCATTCCGGATAGCTATGCGACCATTCTGTCCCACACCTTCAAATGGAATGGTTCGGACCCCGAATCATCGGATAGCGGAGCAAAGAAGCTGGAAGAGTGGGCCTCCCCCTGTCAGCCCTCCGGCACGATCTGGAACGGGGGCATCATGTTGGGCAGCACGACCTCGAGCACGACCGGGACGTCCGCCGACAGCGCCTCTCGGAGCGACGCCCCCAGCCCGGCCACGTCCGTCCGCAGGCCGCGTACGCCGAAGGCGTCGGCCAGCTTCATGAAGTCCGGGTTGTGCAGGTCGGTCCCGATGAAGCGCCGCCCGTATCGGTGCGTCTGGTCCCACCGGGACGCGCCGTATGCGGAGTTGTTGAACACCACCGCGACGAGATTGATACCGTAGCGGAGCGCGGTGGACAGCTCCTGGGGGCTGTACAGGAAGCCTCCGTCGCCGCACAATGCGACCACTTGCCTGTCGGGACGGCCCACCTGGGCGCCCAACGCGGTGGGAAAGCCGTAACCCAGAGAGGCGAAGTAGGACGAGGTGATGAATGTCCCCGGCTGTCGCACGCTGTAGGCGACGTTGGCCCAGTAGCCGATGTTGGTGATCCCGCTCACGACTATCGCGTCGTCAGAAAGCGCGGCTCTTATCGTCTCCACGATACCCACCTGCTCCGGGGCCATGCCCTTGAGCTCGTCGGCGTAGGTCATCTTGTACAGCTCGATCTCCTGCCGCCGGTCGTCCCTCTCGGCGACGCCCATCGACCTGAGCTCGCGGGCCAGCTGCCCTAGCGCCTCCCTGGCGTCGGCGACGATGCCGACCTCGGTAGGGAAGTTCTTGCCGATGACGTCGGGGTCCACGTCGACATGGACTATCTTCGGCGGGCTGTCGATCTCGAAGTCCCGAAACAGGAGCCGGGACCCGACAGCCAGCAGCACGTCGGTCTCAGGCAGGACGCGATGGGCGGGACCGACCGAGGCGTAGTTGACGCCGACGGCCAGGTAGTGGTCCTCCGGCAGGATGCCCTTGGCGTTCTGGGTGGTCATCACCGGCGCCTGCAGAAGCTCGGCCACCTCCAGGAGCTCCTTGGACGCACCGGCGATAATGGTCCCACCCCCGGCGACGATGGCGGGTTTCCTGGCCCGCGAGAGGAGCTGGGCGGCGCGCTGGACTTCCGAGGCGTTCGCGGTGGTCCTGGGATACTCCTCCGGCTCGATAAGCTCGGCGTCGCCCGTCGCCGCCAGCGTGTCGGGGGCCACTTCAAGCTCCACGGGCCGGGGCCGGCCGGTCTTGAGCTGACGCATCGCCTCGTGGACCGCCTCAGGGATCTCTTCGACGCTCGTCACCCTGTGGTTCCACTTGGTGATGGGCCTGAAGACGTCGAGCTGGTCATCGACCTCGTGGAGCTGGCCCTGTCGCTTGCCCAGGGATTCGGTGGGGATCTGGCCTGAGATGAGCAGGACCGGCGACGAGGAGGCGAAGGCGGTGCCCAGGCCCGCGGCGGCGTTCAGCGCACCGGGGCCGGGCACCACCATGGCGACGCCCGGCTTGCCGGTAACCTTAGCGTAGCCGTCGGCCATGTAGGTGGTCGCCTGCTCGTGGCGGGTCTGGATCAGCCGTATGTCGTCCTGGACTTCATAGAGGGCGTCGAAGGCGGCCATGATCTGTACACCCGGCAGGGCGAACACGGTGTCCACGCCCTCGGCGCATAGCTGTCGCACGAGGGCCTGCGCCCCGGTCATCTTAGGCATTGAGTGTACCTCCTGGTCCTGGTAGGGGCGTCTCCACGGCGATCGTGATGTTCTTGATAGCGGTAGGGGCAGGTTTGAAACCTGCCCTGCCCCATCTGCCGAATGCTCGCCATCACACCGCCGGCTCGGGCTCCTTGGGAGCGGCGACGCCGACCATGCTGTCGCGGGTGACCAGCGCGGCCAGCTCCTCTTCGCTCATGTGCTCGGTGCTGGCCGGCCTGAGTGGAAGC
>JADFHV010000053.1 GCA_022566975.1 Chloroflexota bacterium | reverse complement strand
CGTCGAAAAGGAAATTGATGACAATGGGTGGGAATATTTTGCCTTCTACCACTCCCACACGCATAGCCCAGCCTACCCTTCGAACACCGATGTCCGCCTAGCTACCTGGCACGACGGTACTAGCATCTGGCCCGATGTCTACTATATCCTGGTCTCCCTGGAGGATAAAGAAAATCCTTCCATAAGGGCCTTTTACATTGAGGATGGCACCGTCACCGAGGAAGACGTGACCATCGGCAGCCCCGAATGACTGCCCGCGAGGTCATGCGGCAATTACATTCCCGGGAGAGAACCCCTTGAGCTTCCCCAACTCGTCCCTTTTCCCCCACACTGCGGAGGTCACTTCCCAGGGCAACCTGGTCCTGGGAGGCTGTGATACCGTGCAACTGGCCGCGGAGTTTGGCACGCCCCTCTACGTCTTCGACGAGGTCACCTTACGGGGAATGTGCAGGGAGTTCGTGGGAGGGTTCCGGGAGCGCTACCCCGACAGCGCCGTCATATATGCCTGCAAGGCCTTCATCAACGTTGCCCTGGCCCAGCTGCTCAAGGAAGAGGGCCTGGGGCTGGACGTGGTATCGGGTGGCGAGTTGGCGGTGGCCCAGAGGGTGGACTTTCCCCCAGAGAATATCTACTTCCACGGCAACAACAAGAGCCGGGAAGAGTTGGAGATGGCCCTGGACTACGGCATCGGGCGCGTGGTGGTGGACAACTTCCACGAGATGGACCTCCTTGGCGAAATTGCGTCCAAAAGAGGCGTTGTCCAGGACGTTCTATTGCGGGTCTCTCCCGGTATAGACCCCCACACCCACGTCTACACCACCACCGGCGTGCTGGACAGCAAGTTCGGCTTCTCAATTCAGATGGGACAGGCTCAAGAAGCCGCAGTGAAAGTGATGGGGGCAAAAAACATAAGGCTGGTGGGCCTCCACTTCCACCTGGGGTCTCCCATCTTTGAGCTGGAGCCATATACCAGGGCCATGGAGGTCACGCTGGACTTCGCCTCCCAGGTGGGCCTGCCGCTGCAGGAGATAAGTCCCGGCGGAGGGTTTGCCATAGCCTACACCCGCGACCAGAGGCCACCCTCGGTGGAGGAGTACGCCGAGGCCATCGTAGGCCTGGCCACCTATTTCAACGTGACGGAGTACTGCCGCATCGGCGGGATGTACGACTCCGTACCGCACACGCGCCCGCTGCTGGTGACCGGCACGTTAAACGAGGAACAGGCGGAGCGCGCCTCGGGCCTGGCGTCCACGAGAAAGAGCACATACCAGGGCCCCACCAGTATCGTGAACCTGGTGGCTGAGGTGCTGACGGAGCAGGAAGTGGTGACCACGAGCCTGATGGCGCACTTGCCCCAGTACGTCCAGCTTGACGAGGACCACCTGGGGGCAAGCCGGCTGATGGAGGTGCTCTCCGCGGTCTACGGGTTCCCGAGCTCGTTCGTCGACCATACCCGTGGCGAGCAGCAGTACAAGGACCTGAGCCGGGCTGTGGAGAACAACCCGGAGGTGAAGAAGCTCATCACCCAGCTGGAGCGCTACTACGACCGCGTGCTCGTGGGCCCGCAGACCGAAGAGGACCAGCCGAGCTTGTCTCCGGACGTGGAGAAGTTCCTGCGCGAGATGGGCGACCGCCTGGAGCAGACTCAGGACGGGTCAGACGACGAGTAAGTCTACGACTCTCGCGGCCCCTGGGCGCACAGCCCCAGTATCACATCCAGCGCGATCTTCACCCCTAGCACCAGATTCCCCACCGATAGCCTCTCGTTGACCCCGTGCACACTGCCCAACTCCTCTGGAGTCAGGACCGCCGGGATCAGCCCGTATGCGTTGACGCCCCTCGCCCTGAAGAACCTGGAGTCGGTGGCGACCGGTGTCTGCATGGGAACGACGACGGCGTCTGGTACGTGTGTCTCGATAGCCCGCCGGAAGGCGTCGAACATCTCGGAACCCATCGCCGACGGTGGCACAATCGGCGGCAGCTCCCCGGCCTCGAGTGAGACAGACCCATCGCCGACGGCCCGCTCTAGCTGCTGGACGAACTCCCGGGCGTCGGTGTCCGAGAGTAGTCTGACGTCCAGTACGGCCTCGGCCGTGTCCGGCACGACGTTCGATTTCCTTCCTGCCCTCAGCACGGTCGCTGTCACCGTGTCCGTCAGCATGGCCGATATGCTCGGCACCCTGTCCACGATGCGGCGGACCAGCGGCCTCAGCAACGGGGACCCGGCGTGACGCATGAGCCAGGACGCGGGAAAGCCCCGGGTCCCGGCGACACCCCGGAAGAAGGCCCGGGAAACATCATCGAACCTCAGCTTTGCTCCGCGCCGCTCCAGGACGGACAGCGCCCTGACGAGCCGGTCCACCGCTGTGTTCCCGGCCATCGAGCCATGGCCGCCCGCGCCCTTGGCGATCAGTCTGACGACCATGGACCGCTTTTCCGAGACCGAGATGGCGAACACCGGCCGGTCTCCGATCAGACCCACCGAGCCGATGCCTCCCTCGTCCCAGACGTACTCGCACTCGATGTCGGCCCAGTGGTGCTCGACCATCCAGCGCGCCCCGTGCGGGCCACCCTCTTCTTCGTCCGCCACCGCCATCAACACCACCGGACGCTTGAGCATGACCCGGAGGCGCTTCAGCAGGATGAAGGCCATGAGCTGAATGGTGCCGAGGCCCTTGTCGTCTATGGCGCCACGTCCCCAGACGTAGCCATCGCTCACGACGCCGCCGAAGGGCGGGAGGCTCCAGTTGGACGCCGTCGCCGGCACGACGTCCATGTGGTGGAGCAGCAGGAGGGGCGGCCCGACCGGCTGCTCGGCATCAAGCCTTGCGATTAGGTTGGCCCTGCCCCGAGCCCGCTCGTACCGGACCGCATCGACGCCTTCGTCTGCCAACAGGTCGCGAAGAAAGTCAGCGGCCGCGTCCTCGTCCCCGGGTGGGTTGGAGGTGTCGATGCGAATGTACCGGCTCAGGATCTCGGTGGCCTCGCGGCCTACCTCGTCCCAGCGGATGGAGTCGAGGGCTGGTTCTGAGTACGGCATCCCATGCGTGCTCCGATACGGCGGGGCCCTCGTCGGACGGCTGCGCGCTGGCGGGACCGAGCCCTGCGGCGTCAGGAAGGCCCGGTGATGGCCTACTCCTCGAAGCGGCGAAAGACCAGGCAGGCGTTCTGGCCGCCGAAGCCGAAGCTGTTGGACAGCACCGTATCCACGTCCTGCGACCGCGCCACGTTAGGCACGTAGTCCAGGTCGCACTCGGGGTCTGGCACCTCGTAGTTGATGGTAGGGTGTATCTGGCCGTTCCGGATGGTCTCGACGCAGACCACCGCCTCCAGGGCACCGGCCCCACCGAGGGCGTGCCCTATCATCGACTTCGTGGAGCTGATAGGGACCTTGGCGGCGGGCTCGCCGAACACCTTTTTGATCGCTAGGGTCTCCACCAAGTCGTTCTTGAGGGTCGAGGTCCCATGGGCGTTGATATAGTTCACGTCGCCGGGGCCGATGCCCGCGTCCTCCAGGGCCCATTTCATAGCCCTGGCGGCCCCGGCACCGTCCTCGTCGGGCTGGACGGCGTGGAAGGCATCGGAGGACACCCCATACCCAACCACCTCGGCCAGGATGTTGGAACCGCGGTCCGTGGCGTGCTCCAGGCTCTCCAGGACCAGGATAGCCGCACCCTCTGCTGGAACGAAACCGTCGCGCCTGGCGTCAAAGGGTCGGCTGGCCTTCTCCGGAGGATCGTTCTGCCGGGTGAGCGCCTTGATAATGTTGAAGCCACCCAGGCCGAGATGGGAGATCCCCGCCTCACATCCGCCGGTCAGCAGCACGTCCGCAGCTCCCCTTCGGATGGCCTCGGCGCCCTCGCCGATGGCCTGGTTGCCCGCCGCGCAGGCGGTTATCACCGTGGAGGTGTACCCCTTGAGACCGAAGAGCCTGCTCACATTGGCGGCGGCCATATTTGGAAGGACCATGGGGATGAAGAACGGGCTCACTCTCATACCGCCCTTCTCCACCAGGATTCTGGCGTTGTCCTCGGTCGTAGGCAAGCCTCCGATACCGTTGCCTAACAGGACACCCAGCCGCTCGGGGTCTTCCTTGGACATATCCAGGCGAGCGTCCTCTATGGCGAGGCCGGCGGCGGCGACTGCCAGCTGGGAGAATCGCGCCATACGGCGCGCTTCCTTCGGGTCCATGAACTGTGCAGGGTCGAAGTCGCTCACCTCGCCCGCGATCCTGCAAGGGAACTCCGACGCGTCGCACAGGGTTATAGGCCCGATGCCGGAATTCCCTGTGAGGAGGTTGCGCCAGTACTCATCTACCGACTGGCCCAGCGGGGTCAACGCACTCATTCCCGTGATAACGACGCGAGTCCTTTGATCGCGCATGAGAGCCCTCACACTACTACCGCGCTATCCTGGTCGGCGGGCCGCTTGATGTTGGGGTACACCTCGGCGGGGACGCCCTTGATCTCTTCGATCACCTCGGCGGCGACAGACAGGGACCCGGTGGCCAGGACCAAGTCGTTCTCGCCAGCTATCTCAAGCGCGCGCCTGGTCCCCTCACCTACGTCATCGGACTGGAATACCACTGTGAGGCCTCCGTCCGAAGCGACCCCAGCTACCACGTCGCTGGAGACCGACCTGGGGTGTCTTGAGCGCACGGCAACGACGGCGGGCGATAGCTCGGCCAGCTCGGCCGCCATACCGTGAGCGCTGTGACCACCCAGCCCACCGAAGATAAGCACCACCCTATCGAAGCGGAAGTAGTCGCGGACGGCCTGGACGAGGCGCCTCATGGAGTAGGGGTTATGGGCTCCATCTACGACCACAAGGGGGCCGGCACGGGACAGCACTTCCAGCCTAGCGGGCCACTTGACCTCACGGATGCCCGTGACCACTGAGTCTTTGGAAATGCGGAATCCCCGATCCGCCAGGGTCTCCACCGCCGTTACGGCGGTGGCCGCGTTCTCAAGCTGGTGGTCTCCCAGCAACGGGAGGTGAACGTCGTAGTGGTCACGAGGTCCCCGGAGCGTGGCCCACTGGCCCGAGTGGTCTACGTCCCGCCTTTCCCAGGCCACCGTCGCCTCCACATCTACCAGGGGGGCTCCCCTCTCTCGCGCCACTTCTCTGAAGACCGCCAGTGCCTGCTCAGGCTGCGGAGCTACCACTACCGGCGCCCCGCTCTTGATAATGCCAGCCTTCTCAGAGGCGATTCGCTCCAGAGTGCTCCCCAGGGTTACGACGTGGTCCAGGCTGATGGACGTAATTACGCTAACCTCAGGGTCCACGATGTTGGTCGAGTCCAGCCGGCCGCCCAGGCCGACCTCGATCACCTGGACGTCGGCGCCGACCGCCTGGAAGTGCTGGAATCCCATAGCTGTCAGCATCTCGAAGGTCGTGACGTCCCCGTAGCCTCCGTCTCTGCCGGCCGACTCGACGGCCGGCCAGACGCATTCCACCAGACCGGCGAACTCGTCCTGGGTAATGGCTTCGAGGCCGACTCTGATTCGCTCGACCACACTGTGGAGGTGGGGAGAGGTGTAGAGCCCGACCCTGTAGCCTTCGGCGGTGAGAATAGAGGTCACCATCGCCGCGGTGCTGCCCTTCCCCTTGGTGCCGGCTATATGGACGGTCGGCACCTGAAGGTGCGGACTACCGAGGCGCTCCGCCAGGAGTCCCATTCGCTCCAGGTGAAAACGCGCGTGTCCGGGGCTGTGGGAGGAACGCTCGAAGTCCGCAAGCCCCATGACCATCTCAAGGGCCGCCTCGTAGCTGAGACGCGGCGTCACTTGTTCAAAGGGGGTAGACCTTGCGGGAATCGAACCGGCCATCTCGTATTGTTCGGAGGGGTCAGTCGACTCTGTTCAGGCCGCGGTCTGCTGAGCGGCCGTCGGCGCCCAGCTCGACGGCCCGGCCTGGGCCCTCGTCGAGGGCGGCGGCAGCGGCTTCCACGGTCTCCCTGGCCCTCCGGTGCTCCTGGCGAGTCCAGTCGGAGCGGAGTACCTCCATGAGAATGAAGTCCTCGCCGCTGCGGCGGACGCTCTTTACCTCCTGGAACCCGCACTTCGCGAAGGCCTTTCTAGCCCTGTGGTTCCAGTCGAGGGTGTGCAGGTAGATGCGGGTCAAGGGTGTGCCGCTGAAGATGTGATCGAGCAGGCAGGAGACCGAGTCCGTACCATACCCTTTTCCCCAGTAGTCCCGATCACCGATCATTATCCCCAGCTCCGCCTCCCCTTGTTTGAGATCGATGTCGTAGTACATGCAGTTACCGATGTGTCTCCCCTCGAGGGTGTCTATCGCAAACCGCCTCGATAGCGGACTGGGGTACGCCTGCTCCTCTCGGGAGAATCTCAGGAAATCGGAATAGGTCATATCAAGAGGCCTGGTGGCATCGAGCCGGGCGAGCTCTTCGTCCGAGCGCCACGAGTAGTCGTCGGCGGCGTCCTCGATACGCTTTCCCCGCAGGACGACCTTGCGGCCCTTCACCTGCACCATCTGACCCAGCTCACCCAGCGCGGGCCGCTTTCTGAACCATGGAAAGGGCTTTTTTAACAACCTCTACCTCATCTTCGTAGGTCATGGTCTCGAAGGCCTGGGCCGCCGGCAACCATCTCACCTCGTCAAACTCGTGGTCGTGCAGAGATACATCGCCTCCGGTGGGCGACATCAGATAGTAGAGTACGGTCTTATGGCAACGCACACCGTCGGAGGAGCGGACGAACCAGTAGTCGATCGAATCGATGAAGCGCTCGATTTCGACTTCCAGACCGGTCTCTTCCCTGACCTCCCTCAGCGCTGTCTGCTCCCGGCTCTCGCCTCTGTCCGGAGTGCCCTTGGGCAGCCCCCAGACAGGGGGCGAGATGTGTCCGCACAACACTACCTCAGGCTCGCCGCCGTTGATACGGTATACTACACCTCCCGCGGAGACCAGGTCTTCGACGCGCCGCTTTCGTCTCATCTAGCCCCTGGCAAACCCATCCAACGTCCATTCTATGGCCCATCGCCATGGAGCATCAAGGTAACCCAAACGCCGGCGAAACTCAGCTCACAACGGTTGATTTCCCAGACGCGCCCTCGTAGAATAGCATAGACAACAGAATAGCGAACGGCCGACGCGACGCGCGTCGGTACCCCTTTAAGTCGGTCCAGTGAGGCTGGCAAGGGTGCTGAATGCGAGTACCCCCATACGGTGGGCCTCGACGCAACCTCTTGCCAGCAAGCAAGAGGTTTTTTTCGTGCCGAAAACGGATAGACAAAGCCGCACCCGAGCGTCACGCGAGGGCAGGACGGCACCGGGCGATGAATCCAGGGTAGTCCTGGACGCCGAGGCCATCAGAAGGGCCCTGACGCGAATCGCGCACGAGATCCTCGAGCGCAACGGGGGCGTCGAAGGGGTGGTCCTGATCGGGCTCCACACCCGAGGCTTCCCTCTCGCCCAGCGGCTGGCCGCATCGATCGAAGAGTTCGAGGGTAAAGAGACGGCGGTGGGCGCCCTGGACATTGGGCTCTACCGGGACGATGTCTCGGGCGGAGCGCGGCCCATGATGCGAAGGACCGACATCCCGGTGAACATCGAGGGGCAACGAGTGGTCCTGGTGGACGACGTCCTCTACACCGGACGCAGCATCAGGGCCGCCATGGACGCCCTCACCGACTTCGGACGCCCACGGGAGATACAGCTTGCAATCCTGGTGGACCGCGGGCACCGGGAGCTGCCCATCCGCGCCGACTACGTCGGCAAGAACATGCCGACTTCCGTAGACGAGGAGGTCGTCGTAAGGATGGCGGAGATCGATGGCGAGGACGAGGTAGTGCTCGTGCGGAAGGGGGTAGCGTGATGGAACCCGATCGCAGCACCGTTGGGTCGGACCCCGGGCCGTCCGGGCCCTGGGACGGGCGCGGCAGCAGCCGTCGCCACGTCCTGGACCTGGACGACTTCTCCCGGCAGGAGATCGAGGCCGTCCTGGTGAACACGGAGGCCATGAAGGAGGTCCTGCACAGGGATATCAAGAAGGTGCCCACGCTGAGGGGCAAAACGGTCGTCACACTGTTCTATGAGGCCAGCACCCGCACCCGTGTGTCCTTCGAGCAGGCGGGCAAGATCCTGAGCGCCGACGTCATAAACGTGTCCGGTAGCGGGAGCAGCGTCGAGAAGGGCGAGTCGCTGTACAACACGGCGCTTACTCTCCAGGCCATGAACGCCGACATCATCGTGATCCGCCACGCCCACGCCGGCGCGCCCCACCTCCTGGCGCGACATCTGGACGCGTCCGTCATCAACGCGGGAGACGGCGCCCACGCCCACCCGACGCAGGCGCTGCTGGATCTCCATACGATGCAGAGCCACAAAGGGCGAGTCGAGGGTCTCAAGGTGGTTATCGTGGGGGACATCCTCTACAGCCGAGTAGCTCGCTCCAACCTGTGGGGCCTGACGAAGATGGGGGCGGAGGTCGTGCTCTGCGCCCCGCCGACCCTCATTCCTTCGGACTTCCTCAACGGCTACCGCTCGATGGAGGGGCACCCCTTCGCCTCGGTACGGATAGAGACAGACCTGGAGCGGGCGCTGGAGGGGGCGGACGTGATCATGGCGCTAAGGCTTCAGCTCGAGAGGCAGCGGGCAGGCCACCTGCCCACTCTTCGGGAGTACTCCAGGTTGTGGGGGATCACGCCGGCGCGCCTGGAGCTGGCCAAGCCCGACGTCATGGTCATGCACCCGGGGCCAATGAACGAGGGCGTCGAGATCGACCCCGAGGTCGCCCACGGCGCCAGGTCGGTCATCGAGGAGCAGGTGACCAACGGCGTCGCCGTGCGCATGGCACTGCTGTACGCGCTAGTGACGCCGATCAGGGAGTCGCGGCTGGAGAGTCAGGCGCCTGAGGCAGTCGCAGGCGTAGCGGCCAGGGCGTAGCAGCCAGGAGGTAGCCGGTTGAAGCCTCTACTGATAAGGGCCGGGCGGATCATAGACCCCAGCCGGGGCGTGGACCTCGTGGGCGACCTCCTGTTGGAGAACGGCGTCGTCAGGGCGGCGGGCGGCAAGATCGTGCCGCCGGAAGGCGCCCACCTGTTGGATGCCACGGGGATGGTAGTCTGCCCCGGCTTCATCGACCTTCACTGCCACCTGCGGGAGCCCGGCTTCGAGTACAAGGAGACCATAGCCACCGGGACGGCGGCGGCCGCCCGGGGCGGGTTCACCACGGTCTGCGCCATGCCCAACACCGAACCGACGATGGACACGCGGGCGACCATCGAGTTCGTTCTCGAGAAGGCGCGCCAAGAGGGGGCAGTCAGGGTACTCCCCATCGGCTGCGTGACCAAGGGCAGCAAGGGGAAGGAGCTGGCGGAGATGGGGGAGCTCGCGCAGGCCGGCGCCATAGGGTTCAGCGACGATGGCCACCCGGTGGCCGACCCCAACATCATGCGGCAGGCGTTGAGCTACAGCTCCGGCCAGGGGCTGCCGGTCATCAACCACTGTGAGGTGCCCGAGCTGTCCCACGGCGCCTCGATGAACGAGGGATGGGTGTCCAACCGCCTTGGCATCAAGGGGGTGCCCGCGTCGGCGGAGTCCGTCATGGTGGCGCGGGACATATCGCTGGCGGAGCTGACGGGCGGTCGCCTGCACCTGGCCCACGTCAGCACCGCGGAGACCGTCGATCTTGTCCGGCGGGCCAAGGACAAGGGCCTCGACGTGACCTGCGAGGTGACGCCCCACCACCTGACCCTCGCCGACGCGACGGTGATGGGCGTCCGAGACGGCGGCTCGCCCTTCGATCCTCTCACCTCCAGCGCCTACGACACTCACGCGAAGGTGAACCCGCCGCTGCGGGGCTGGGCTGACGTCGAGGCATTGGTCGAAGGGCTTCGAGATGGCATCATCGACTTTGTCGCCACTGACCACGCCCCGCACAACCGGGTCGACAAGCTCTGCACTATTGACGAGGCCGCATTCGGTATGAGCGTCCTGGAGACGGCCTTGGGCTCGTTGATGTCGCTGGTCCACTCAGGCGAAATTGGGCTGCCCTGGCTGATCGAGAGGATGACCGCCGCGCCGGCGCGCTTCTTGGATCGCACCGACCTCGGCACCCTGCGTGAGGGCGCCGCGGCAGACGTAACCATCTTCGACCCC
>JADFHV010000052.1:414-10136 GCA_022566975.1 Chloroflexota bacterium | reverse complement strand
CGTCGAAGGAGGCTATTTGGTTGACCGTGAGAAGATAGAGGAGGCGATGGAGGCGATCATCGCTGCCATCGGAGAAGACCCTGGCCGAGAGGGTCTGAGCGAGACACCGCGGCGGGTCGCCAAGATGTACGGGGACTTCTTCTCGGGGCTATCTCAGGACCCGAAGGAGGTGCTGGCGACGGTATTCGAGGAGGAGCACCAGGACCTGGTGATCTTGAAGGACATCCCCTTTTTCTCCATCTGCGAGCACCATTTCCTTCCCTTCTACGGTAGCGCTCATATCGGGTACGTGCCCAACGGCCGGGTAGTGGGCGCCAGCAAGCTCGCCCGGGCACTGGACATTCTGGCCCGGAGGCCCCAGATGCAGGAACGCCTCACGGACCAGCTCGTGGACGCCATCTACGATGCGGTGCATCCCCAGGGCGTTGCCGCGGTGCTGAGAGCCGAGCATATGTGTGTGACCATCCGGGGCGTTGAGAAACCTGGCAGTAGGATCGTCACCTCCTCCAGCCGGGGCATCTTGAGGACCCAGGCCAGGGCCAGAAGTGAGTTCCTGGCCTTGATATCGGACTAGGTATGCCTATTACCGTTGAGGTAACAGACTTCGAGGGCATCGAAGACCAGTGGGGAGAGCTCTTGCCGTCATGCGCGACGAATACCATATTCGTGACGCCCTGGTGGCAGAGGGTCTGGTGGGATCATTTCGGAGACGGCTCTGAGCTTCAGCTCCTGACCGTGCGTGACGGCGATCGGCTCCTCGGCATCGCGCCGATGAGGATTCGAGAAGGGGTCCTTTCGTTCCTGGGAGACACGGATCTTTTCGACTATCACGATTTCCTGGTAGCGCGGGGGTCGGAGGAGGCCTTCTACGAGGCGCTGTGTGACCACCTGCAATATCTCAACTGGCGCAGCATGTTCCTGGGCTCTCTGCCTGAGGGCTCTCCCACTCTGACACACCTGCCGTTAATGGCTGAGCGCATGGGGATGTCGGTGGAGGTGTCGGAAGAGGACACGGCCCCCGTGGCCTATCTGCCGACGTCCTGGGACGGATACCTGGCCGGCCTCAGCAAGCGCGATCGCCACGAGCTCCGGCGAAAGCTGCGCCGGCTCGACAACGCCGATCACGCGCACCAATACATCTGCGACAACCCCGAGACGCTGGCCGGGTGCATGGGTGACTTCTTCCGGCTGCTGAGGTCAAGTAGCCCTGAAAAGGCGGCGTTCCTCACCGCGGAGCGCGAAAGCTTTTTCTCGGATGTCGCTTCGGAGCTGGCCTCTCGCGGGCAGTTCAAGCTGTACTTCCTCGAAGTAGACGAAAAGCGGGTCGCCTCCTGTATCTGTTTCGACTACGGAGACTCGTACTTGCTGTATAATAGCGGCTACGATCCCGACTATGCCTCCTTGAGCGTCGGGCTTCTGAACAAGGCATTGTGCATCAGGGAAGCGATCGAGCAGGGGAGGCAACGGTTCGAGTTCCTCAGGGGCGCCGAGCGTTATAAGTACGACCTAGGGGGCAAGGACCGAGTCCTGTACCAGCTCGTCGCTCATCGCGGCGGGGGCCTCTAGACTTAGGCGACTCACAGCGTGATGCGCCCGCCGTCCTTCGACGGGGAGACGGGCGCCAGCATGGCGGGAGTACTGTATGTATAGGCTGGCCTTCCTGAGTTTCCACGGATGCCCGGTGGCGCGTCTGGGCGAGCGGGACTCCGGCGGGATGAACGTCTACGTGCTCGAGCTGGCGCGCGAGCTTGCCCGTCAAGGAAACCTGGTAGACGTCTATACTCGCTACCACGACCCGAGCGACCCCCAGATAGTTGACCTGGGCGACGGCGCCCGCGTGATCCACCTCAAGGCCGGGCCCTACGACGGAATGAAGGAGACGCTATACGAGTACATTCCGGAGTTCGTCGGCAACCTGCAAAAGTTCCAGCGCTCCGAGGGCTCCCACTACGATCTGATACATAGCCACTACTGGCTGTCGGGTCGGGTGGGGATGGTCTTGAGCAGCCAATGGAACGTGCCCCACATCAGCACGTTCCACACCCTCGCCAGGGCGAAGCTCAGGGCGAGAGCCGGCGAGTCCGAGCCCGAGCTGCGGCTCAGGGTGGAAGAGAACGTGATGCGTAGCGTGGACGCCATTGTCGTCTCCACAGACCAGGAGAAACAGGACGTCGTGCGGCTGTATCGGGTCGCGCTGCACAACGTCCGAGTCGTTCCGGCCGGTGTCGATGCGGAGCTCTTTCATCCCGCTGACGCGACCGAAGCTCGACGGGCCCTGGGCCTGACTGAAGGGAAGATTGTTCTCTACGTCGGTCGGATCGAGCCTCTCAAAGGGCTCGATATCCTGATAAACGCTCTGGCGCTCATGGAAGATACCTCGGATACCAGGCTGGTAATTGTCGGGGGGAAGCCGGGGGAGGATGCGGAGATAACGAGGCTGGAGTCGCTGGTGTGGGACCTCGATCTTGAGGAGATGGTCACGTTTACCGGTGCGGTAAGCCAGGCCGCGTTACCGGACTACTACAACGCAGCCGACGTCTTCGTGCTGCCGTCTTACCACGAGAGCTTCGGCCTGGTCGCCCTGGAAGCCATGGCCTGCGGCACACCCGTTGCCGCCTCCAGGGTCGCGGGCCTCACGAGCTTCATCAAGGAAGGCGTCACGGGTTATCTGATACCCTGGCACTGTGCCGAGCCTTTTGCTCAGCGGATCGAGATGCTCTTATCAAATGCGAGTCTGCGCAGAACGATGGGCGAGGCGTCCAGGGCCAGGGCCTTAGAGATGACGTGGGCTCGGACGGCCGACCGCATGTTGGATGTCTACTCGTCTGTGACGGCACAGGCGTGCGAGAGCGTGGCGGGAGACTGAACTTTGGATGGGAGCCGCGATACTCAGGCGGGAGTGAACGGTAGGTCCGGGCCCGCAGAGCGCAACGTGATCCAGCGCATGGAGGGCCACATCTGGGGCAGGATGGGCCGCGGGCTGCTCGTCCTGATACCGCTGATCGTCACGCTCCTGATCCTTCAATTTGTCGTCGTCTCCGTGGACAACGTCTTCCGAGGCGACGGCGGGTTCTTGAAACGCCTGATTGACGACACCCCCCTGGATTTCCCGGGAGTCGGGCTGATCTTCCTCGTACTGGTCCTGTACGCAGTAGGGCTATTGGTATCCGCCGGAAGGGTGGGTAGGGCCATAGTACGGATGGAAGACGCGGTCCTGACCCGGATTCCCGTCGTCAAGAACATCTACGGCGTCGTGAGGCAGATAACGGACACCCTTGCGTCGCCTATGGGTCATCGCTTCAGCCGGGTGGTCTTCATCGAGTGGCCCCGACAGGGCTACATGGCCCTTGGCTTCGTCACCGGCCACTGCCACTCGCCCAGCGGTGAGGGCACTCTGGTGGTCGTCTACGTCCCTACGGTGCCCAACCCGACGTCGGGGAACCTGGCGTTCGTGTCCGAAGATGACATCATCGAGACAGACATGACGGTGGAAGAGGCGATGAAACTGGTGTTTTCCGGCGGCATCGTTCTGCCCGACATGCTCACAATGCCACCCAGGTCCGTCCTGTCCGAGCCGCCGGCGGCGGGGCAGCCGTCCCTTACAGAGGACTAGCTCGCCTGGCCAGCCGGGCTTTCTGCCTGCTGGCGGAGCTCCTTCTCGTACCACGTCCCGTGAGCTACCGGGCGAAAGCCCAGGCCTAAGTACAACTTCGTAGCCGGTTCGTTTTCCGAGTCTACCTCGAGCTCGATAGTATCCACGGCCATCGCCTTGAGGTACTCCATCCCGGCCACCACCACGGCCCTCCCCAGGCCCCGGCTCCGGTAATCCGGGTGAACGCCGGTCATGGCTACCCAGCCCGTGCCTCCGTCCCCTGATGACGTCCTCATGGTCCAGTTGTACGCCGCCAACCGGTGCCCATCCGTGGCGAAGATGATGCCCTCGGGATAGCAACGACTGAAGCGTACCCGCGCGCTGATCTCCTCGACTGTGTTGGGGCAAAACCCCCAGCTATCACTGAAGGCAGCGTTCTGGAGAGCGGTCAACGCCGCTTCGTCTTGGCCCAACTTGAAAGGGCGAAGCTCGAACCCATCCTGGAGCGCCACCGCCGGAGCCTGCGGACCCTCCCAGCGCATCTTCCAGTAGCGTTTGATCTCGCGAAAGCCTTCCGACTCGAGCATGTGGCGGGCCTCGGCTCCATCGGACGGCGCCTCGACGTGCAGGACCGACGCGTTGATGGACGAGGTGTAGCGCACCACGCTTTCGAGAAGGCTTCGTCCGATGCCTTCGTGACGCCGGGACTCCAACACCCCACCGCTTGCTACGGTCCGTCCGATAGGGAGCTCGCAGCCGACGAGCGCGAAGCCGACGAGTGAGCCGTCGGAGACAGCCACGAAGCAGTCCTCCTCGGCGCTGCACGACGGTTGCGACAGCATCTGCTGTATGGACTCGAGGTCGAAGGCCCTGTCAGAGCCGGCAACGCCTGAGACCTCGTTGTGAATCCGCGTGAGCGGCTCCAGGTCTTCCCAGCGAAAGTTCCTGATTTCGGTGCCAGACAATGTCCACTGCTCCCATGGGGACCACGGTGGAGCGCTCCACGGTGCGGTGCGCCCATATCGACGATTCTAGCAGAGCGAGCCCGCCGCCCACAACGAGCGCACTTGGGGTCTGCTCTGTCTTGCTCTCGTCACCAACCAGCGATTATCATAGAACGCCTCGACCTGATTCTGAGCTAGAACCCGGCATCGGCCGCTCCGCAAACTCAGTGTACGACCTCCATGCTCACATTCTTCCCGGGGTTGACGACGGGGCCAGGGTCCCGGATGAGACCGTCGACATGGCACGGGTTGCCGCGGAGGACGGGACGAAGGTCATTTTGGCCACACCCCACCGCAGGGATGTAACCGATAACTCTTCGGTCGCTCACATCCGAGAGCTGACGGAGCAGATGAACGCCCGAATCAAGGCCGAAGGCATCGACCTGACGCTGCTCCTGGGTATGGAGAACCACTTGGACCTGGAGCTCCCTCAGGACTACTCCAGCGGCAGCGCGCTGCCTATTAACGGCTCAAGGTATATCCTGGTAGAGATGCCTTTCTTCGGCCGTCCGAACTACATCGAGTCGGTCCTGTTCGATCTCCAGCTGAACGGGCTGACTCCCGTGCTGGCCCACCCTGACCGAATAGAGGCCTTCCAGAGGGACCCCGACTTTCTGGCGGACCTGGTGGAACGAGGCATGCTGACCCAGCTTACGGGCGGGAGCCTTGTCGGGCACTTCGGACGTCGCGTCAAGAAGTTCACGGAGACTCTGCTGCGCCGAGGCCTGGGACACGTCATTGCATCCGACACACATTTCCCCGGTGGGTCTCGGTCGCCCCGGCTACGTCACTGCGTAGACGCGGCGGCGAAGCTGGTAGGTCCTGACCGCGCGCGGGCCATGGTGGTCGACACGCCTAGAGCGATCCTGGAGGACCGGGAGGTGGTGGTAGAGCCACCTGGGCCTGGCCGGCGCGCTCGCTGGTGGCGGTTCTGGAAGGGTGATTAGAGCCGGTGATCAGCCCTACGATATGAGCCTCGCCCTTCGGAGGACGGCTTTCACTCTTGCGGTCAACTCTGGAACACCGAAGGGTTTTACGAGGTAGTCATCGGCTCCGAGCTCGAGTCCCCGGACGATGTCGTCGGGTGACCCGAACACCGTAAGCATGATGACGGGGCAGTCGGAGACCTTCCTCAGGCGCTCGAGGGTCTCCCAGCCGTCCATCTCGGGCATCTTTACGTCCATCATTATGAGGTCTGGGAGGCCCAGATAGAATCTGTCCAGGCCCTCGACGCCGTTGCGGGCTAGGTCCGTCCGGTAGCCTTCTGCCTGCAGCACCGTACTCACGATGCCCCTTATCGCATCGTCGTCCTCGACGACGAGTATGAGAGGCTGAATGGCTTCCACCGTTAACACGCCCCCATGACTTCCGGCGAGTTGCTAGCAAGGCACAGGCGCCCCAACCCGATCAGTCCGGGCCTGGAGCGGCGATCCATAGGACACGGTAGATGCGATCTCCTGGCCGGCGCATCGTGGCACCCCTTCAATTATCAGGGTGCCTCTACGCAATGGCCTTCATCACGCGGCCACCCCGGGAGATGGGCCGAGGCCGGCTCGTCGCGCCCATGGAGCGCTAGTCCACCCCGGGTAGGGCAGGGCGGACACGGTCCCAGATGACCTGGCCGATCTCGTCCGCAGGCTTGGTTGCATCAATCACGGTCCACCTCGCCGGGTCCTCCTTAAGGATCTCAAGGTAGCCGTCTCGGACCCGTCGATGGAATTCCAGGGACTCGGCCTCGAAGTGGGTGCCCTCCTCGTCACGGCGCGCACGGGGCCGAGTCAGCCCGAGATCCAGGGGCAGGCTCAGCTGGAGCGCCCCAACTCTCTCGAACCCGGCCTCAGGAGGACAATCGAGGAGGAACGTCATGTCCGGGTCGACCCCCTGGGTCGCAATCTCGTTCACCAGATCGATATGCTCTTTCGGTATTCCGCGGCCGTGGCCCTGGTAGGCCAGGGTGGAATCGGCGTAACGGTCCGCTACTACCACGGTGCCAGCCTGGGCCAGCTCGGGCTTGATGATCTTCGAGACGAGCTCGGCCCGTGCCGCAGCGAACAGGAACAGCTCGGCCTCGTCGGAGGGAGACTCGCCGGTGAGGGCGCCTCGCTTGAGCCAGTCCCGCAGGTACCAGCCGAGGGCGGTGGTCCCAGGCTCTCGGACGACGACGCAGGAGACACCGGCGTCGCGTATCCGTTCGGTGAGCAGGTCCACCTGAGTGGTCTTGCCACTGCCCTCGCCGCCCTCAAAGGATACGAAAAGAGACAAACGAGTCTGCCTTTCAGCCTAGTCAAGCATGGTGTCGGTGCCTCGTGGGCGTTGGGCGTGTGGTGCCGACAGAGGTCACCGCCGGAAGATGACGACGTGGCGGGCGCCGTCCCTGCCGGTGCTGGAAGAAGCCAGGGCGTATTTTTCGGCGATCTCGTGCTGGAGGTGACGCACGTAAGCGCTCTGAGGATTCAGGGCCACGTGCGTCTCGCCCCGGTCTATGCGTGCGGCCGCCTCCTCCGCTTCCTCTACCGCGCGGTTCACGCTCTCCCCGGACCGTTCTCGATGCCGTTTGCGTCCGATTCCACGGATGAACTGCTCGATCTGGGGAGTGGTGTTGCGTCTGAGGACGTATACGGGCTTTCCCTGGTCTTCGGCGGAGCGCAGGGCCTGGGTCCTGCGACGGTAGTAGTTCTTGGTAGTCAAGAGGAGGTCGGCGTCCTTGATATCAGACACGAGCTCGACCGGCGCGCCCGTACCGCGAACGACCTGTTGGAGCTTGCCTTTGTTTACCCCATAGGGAAGGATGTGAGTGGCCGTCTGTGCAGGCTGAGCCGGGCTCTCGGCGGCATGGACCGGCTCCGCGCGCCCGCCAATGGCCGCGTGCTTCGGGACGGCGAAGACGACGGGCTCTGTTTGAAGACTGTGGGTGTTGCCGTCCTTGTCTACGGTGCGGGTCTGGGGTGTGATGGGAAACCCTCGCAGCATCCGGTCAACGACGTCGCTCACGTCCGGATGGATGGCGACCCGATACCACCCCTGTATCTCCACCATGATGTCGAATGTGGGAGGGGCCCTCCTCTCCTGCACTGTCTTCTGGGTGCCCCGGCGGCGGGCCTCATCGTCACCTAGGATGACGGTATGCACGCCACCCACAAGGTCCGATAGGGTCGGGTTCATGATGAGGTTCTGGAGGGTATTGCCGTGGGCGGTCGCCACGAGCTGGACACCGCGTTCCGCGATGGTACGTGCTGCATTGGCGTCGGGCTCGGTCCCGATCTCGTCGACGATTATGACCTCGGGCATGTGGTTTTCCACAGCCTCGATCATGACCGAGTGCTGGAGAGCGGGTGTGGGCACCTGCATCCTGCGTGCGCGACCTATTCCAGAGTGGGGTATGTCGCCGTCGCCGGCGATCTCGTTGGACGTATCGACGACCATGACACGCTTGCCGGCGTCGTCCGCCAGGACCCTCGCCACCTCCCTGAGCATTGTAGTCTTGCCGACGCCGGGCTTGCCGACCAGCAGGACGCTCTTTCCCGTGGAGATCAGGTCCTCGATGATCCGGGTGGTGCCATAGACGGCCCGGCCTACGCGAAGCGTGAGGCCGACGATCTCCCCGGTCCGATTGCGTATCCCTGAGATACGGTGGAGGGTCCGCTCAATGCCTGCGCGGTTGTCCTTGCCGAAGACCCCGACGCCCTCCATGACGTATGCCAGGTCTTCAAGGCCCACTTCGTGGGGGTCCAGGAGGATGCTCTCTTCAAGAAACCGGGCTTCGGGTTGACGGCCCAGGTCCAGGACTACCTCTAGGAGCTCGTTTATGTCCTCACGCGCTCTCAGCGGCTCTCGGATGTGACGTGGCAGCCTCTCGACCAGCGCCTCCAGTTCAGCGTCGATTTGGGGATGCACCAGGCTGTCTGTACCTCCTGTGTGGTTCTCTCTAAGAAAGGAGAACGCCGGGCTTGCGCACTAAGTCGAGGTGACCGTTACCTTCGTTCGGGCCTTCTGCTCGGCCCGGACCACGGTAGAGCCGACCAGCGTCTCGAACTCACATACCGCGTCGAAACGGTAGTCGGTCAGGACTCGCCCCAGCGCGGTCTGGTACTCCGGCACCAGGCAATAAACGATCGATGCCCCGCTGAGACGCCCGAGCGCGAACTCGATTGCAGAGGCGGTCCCCTCTTCGGCGGAGGGATGGAAGACTGCCGACAGGGTCCCCGTAGACGACCTGTGCACGTACCTGACCCAGCCAACTACCTGACCGGAGCTTTCCAGGACGTATTCGGTACTGCGTCCCCGAGGCCTCTCCGCTGAAGCCTGCCAGGCGTCGAACGTCATACCGACGGTCGTGCGGACGTCTGCGGGCGTCGTCGCGTTATAGAGCCGGAACAGATCGTAGTCGTGCCGCGCCTCTTTCTTCCTGAGAGACCCGCGAGACCCGTCGGTCTGCCGCAGGGGAGTCCCCTTGAAGAGGGTCTCTCGGAAGCAGGGGAAAAAGCCGCTTTGCCGGGCATCGTTCACGGCCGGATCATCCCTGACCAGTCGGAGAAAGACTCTTTTCGCGCCCCTGGCGGCCGCCATCCTGGACACGCTCTCGAGCAGGGCCGGGAGGCGCTCCTCGGCCCCTTGGTCTATAAGGACCTGCCTCAGCTCCCAGCTCTGTGCATGAGAACGCGGGCCGGCGGTGACCAGGGCGATGGGACGGCGGTCCTTGAAGGAGAGCCAGCTACGGCCTCGGCGCGGGGGCATTGCTGTCCGCACGGTCTCGGCCAGGGACAGGCTGCGTCTCTTTGCCGGGTCCAGGCTGTCCAGCGTGTAAGCCCGGTTGGACCCCGAAGGCCGGCGTGTCAGCAGGCAGAGCGCCGTACTGAGCGGGCCCAGGCGTCTGACGGTGGCGGAACCTTGTCTACGCGGCGTTTTCGACAATCCTCAGGAACAGCTCATGGACTCGCGAATCGTCGGTCAACTCCGGATGGAAGGACGTCCCGAGTAGGTCGCCCTGTCTCACAGCTACCGGGCGCCCGTCGTCGAGCCTCGCCAGCACCTTCACGCCATCGCCAACGACGTTTACGACGGGAGCGCGTATGAATACGCAATGGAAGGGAGGGCCGACCACCTCGTCTATCTCGATGTCGGCCTCA
>JADFHV010000052.1:0-388 GCA_022566975.1 Chloroflexota bacterium | reverse complement strand
GACCTGGCGACCGAAGGCGTTACGGCTCACCTCTATGTTCATGAGGTGCAGGGGCTCGGGACGGTGGTCCTTAAGGCGGTCGGCAAGAATGATCATGCCGGCGCAGGTACCCCACACCGGCATGCCAGATTCCACTTTCTCCTTCAGCGTGGCCCTGAAACCGTAGATGTCGATGAGCTGAGCGATTGTCGTGCTCTCGCCTCCCGGGATAATGAGTCCATCTACGTTATCAAGCTGTTTAGGGAGCCTGATCTCAGGGGCGTCTACCCCGAGGCGGTCAAGAGCCTGTATGTGCTCGAGGAAGTCCCCCTGGATAGCCAGGACCCCTACCGTCGTCAAATCACCATCCCCGTTGGGCTAACTGTTCCTCGATGGGCATGGTCCGCAC
>JADFHV010000051.1 GCA_022566975.1 Chloroflexota bacterium | reverse complement strand
CTGGCTGCGCCTTCGTGGCCCTGTACCATTGAAGGAGACCCTGCTCCATATGGATGGGGTAACCAGCGTGGAGCCTTCTGAGGAGACCCTGACGGACTCCGAGGAAGGGCTGTTGCTCGTGTCCCTGAACGCATAGGGACACGGAATCGTTCAAGCCACCGGAGAACTCCCGACGGCGGCTTGAGATGTAGGTGGAAGCAGAGTGAACGAGGAAAAAAACGGCCGCGAAGGCCGAGAGGGCAACGGGCCGGTCCAACCGGCCGAAGCCACCACCGCGACCATGGTGGAAGACGAGCCAACGCCCGAACAGCCCGGCAGGAGCCGGGTCTTCACCCTGGCCCAGATGTTGGTGGACGCGGGAATACTGCCCGCCGACGAGGTGTCCAGGGCCCAGGAGTTGGCCGCGACCGAACGCCTGCCCTTGGGACGGATACTGGTGCGCGACGGGCTGGTACTTTCCCGGGACCTGGCCACCCTTACCGCCCTTCACCTAGGCCTGCCCATGGTGGACCTGCGGAGCCAGACCATAGAACCGGAAGCCGTGTCGCTCATTCCCGAAGACGCGGCACGGAAAAACCTGGTATTGGGGATTAGCAGGGAAGGCAGCCACCTGAAGGTGGCCATGACCGACCCTACCGACCTGCAACTGCTTCAAGACCTGTCCGCTCGTACCAACTGCACCATCGAACCGGTCATTGCTACTCAAGAGGATATTCAGGAGCATATCGACAGGTCCTACCGGTTGACCCAGCCCCTGGTCACGGCTCCCACCTCCGACCCCTCTTTGCCAGCCGAGCGCGTGACGGCCCGGCTGTTGCGGGACGCCCTTCCCGCCCAGGTAATCGACCTGCTGTTGCGCCAGGCCTTGCAGGACCGGGCGTCGGACATTCACATCGAGCCCTCAGAGAACCGCCTCCGCATCCGGTTCCGCATCGACGGAATCCTGCACGAGGTCATGAACCTGCCCCCCGAGATGCATCCGGCCATTCTCTCCAGGCTCAAGATCATGTCCGGCATGAACATCGCGGAGCGCAGGCGCCCCCAGGACGGCCAGCTAAACTTCCAGGCCGCCGACCGTTCGGTGGACGTCCGCGTGGCCGTCGCCAACACGGTGGATGGCGAGATGGCCGTGCTGAGGCTCCTCGACAACCAGCAGTTTACGCTGATAAGCCTGGGCCAGCTTGGCATGACCGCCAAGATCCAGGAGGAGATGCGCCGGCTGCTGCGGCTGCCCTACGGAATGCTCATCGTCTGCGGGCCCACGGGGTCGGGAAAGAGCACGACCCTGTACGCATCCATCCTGACCAAGGACAGGGTGCAGGAGAAGGTCATCACGGTCGAGAACCCTGTGGAGTACCATATACCCGACACCAACCAGATGCAGGTCCACGCCGACGTCGGCGTCACCTTCGCCACCCAGCTCCGGAGCATCCTCAGGATGGACCCGGACGTAATCATGGTTGGAGAGATCCGCGACCAGGAGACGGCCCAGATCGCCACCGAGGCGTCCCTCACGGGGCACATCGTACTCACCACCCTTCACGCCAACGACTCGGTCTCGGCGCTCATGCGCATGCAGGACCTGGGCGTCGCGCCCTATCTCCTCGCCTCGTCGGTGGCGGGAATCCTTGCCCAGCGCATGGTCCGGATGGTATGCCGGGAGTGTAAGTCGTTCGTCGTGCGGCCGATTGCCGAGCAGCAGGCCTTTGCGTCCGAGATGGGCGAGACCCGACAGCGCTTCGCACAGGGCTCAGGGTGCACCGTGTGCGCCCAGACCGGTTACCAGGGTAGGACCGGCGTATACGAGCTTCTCACCATCTCCGATGAGATCAAACAGCTCTTCCTGGAAGGCGCGCCAAGGGACCGGCTCTGGGCCCAGGCAATAGAGGACGGGCTCGTGCCGCTTCGACACGCTGGAATGGAAAAGGTCAAGGAAGACGTCACGACCCCATTCGAGGTAATGCGCGTGCTGTTCACCCTTTAGGGGAGAGGGAACCATTGCAGTACAGCTACGTCGCCTACAACAGCAGAGAGGGCGTCGTCAAGGGACGCCTTGAGGCGGACACCGAGGAAGAGGTCAGGTCCCAGGTAATCGACCGGGGATACAAGCTCCTACGTACGCATCCGGCGTGGCAGCCACCCAGCCGGGAAAAGCTCTTCCCCTCTTTCTACAAGGTCAAGGATGGGGACCTGATCCGGTTCACCCGCCAGATGGCTACCATGGTCGCCAGCGGGGCCCCTCTGCAACAGACCCTGGACATGCTCCAGTCCGAGAGCAAGAACCAGGTCATGCAGCGGATCATCGGCGACGTCGGAAAGACCGTGGACGAAGGGGGGACCCTCTCCTTCGCATTAGGCAAGCACTCCGACGTGTTTGGCCCGCTCTTTATCAGCATAGTACAGGTCGGCGAGCTAACGGGAAGTCTCGCGCCGGCCCTGGACCAGCTTGCCGAGATGATGGAGCAGGCCCGAGACGCCAAGCAGCGGGTAATGAGCACCCTCATGATGCCCGTGTTCAACATCGGCATCGCCGGGCTAATGGTGATGGTGAACATATTCGTCGTGATGCCGCCCCTTTTCGAGAACTTCGACGAGGCCGAGATCCCGTTCATGATGAAGATGGCCATCGGGTTGACCGACGCTCTCAAGAACCATCCTATCGCGATCTTCGGCGCCCTGATGGCCATAGGCGGGACGCTATTCATGCTGCCAAAGATCAGGGCGGTGTCTTTCTGGATCGACACCGTGAAGCTTCGGGTGCCCATGATCGGTCCTTTCATCGTAGCCGGGGAGCTGGCCCGCTTCTCGCGGACTATGGGCCTGCTACTCGAGTCGGGTGTGGCCCTGGCCGACTCCCTCGAGCTGGCAATAAACGGTTGCGGCAACGCAGCGGTGCGCCGCGAGTTCGCCCGAGCGCAGGAGAGCCTCGTGACCGGTCACGGTCTGACCGAGGCGCTCAGGGGGAATGCCGTGATTCCGCGAATGTGGGTGGAGCTAGCCAACATCGGGGAGCAGAGCAACACCCTCGGGCAGAGCATGAACGACCTGGCGGCGACGTATCAGAAACGAGTCGAAGACCAGCTCGGCACCGTCCTGGCGATCCTGGACCCCGTCTCTACCCTGGCCGTCGGCGGCGTCGTGCTCTTCCTGGCCATGTCCATGATGCAGCCCATCCTGGCCCAGATGGAGGCTATGGCGCCGCCGTAGCCCCGAGGGCGGCCGCGTGACCCCCTAACCATGACCGAGGATTGGGCCAAGCTCCAGAAGCGGTACCCCTGGCTCAAGCCCTGGGTCCCGATAGCGGCACTCCTCGCCGTCGGGATCCTAGGCTACTACGGCTGGCTCGGCATGCGTTACTTCAACGCCTCCGTGCAGACCAACTCCCTGGCCGGCCAGTCTGTTCCGGCCATAAGCCAGGCGTCGGACGAGATCATGAAGGCGGACGTCGAGTCCCAGCAGCAGCGCCTGACCGACATAATCGACGCCTTTGGCAGCAGCCGTGGCAGTGATCTCATTGCGGTCGTGGCTGAGCTAGCCCGTGAACACGACCTGGCGCTGGACTCCATCGCGATCGAAAAGCCCGTGCCGGAGTCATTAGGGGAGTTCCGCGTTACGGCCCTTTCCATGTCGGTCCTCGTCAGGGGCGAAAAGGCGAGCGTCTACGACTTCGTGTCCGCGCTGAGCCTGAAGGTCCCAATGGCCGTCACCAAGTTCCAGATGGACAACCTCGGCAACTCCGACCTGATTCCGTCAGCTCAGTTAAGCGTACTCTTCTATCAATCGCCGGACCTGGCGTCGGAAGAAGACGAGGAGTAAGCCCATTGATCGGCTGCTCGGCTTGGTCTACCACCCCAATTCGGCCTGAACACCCTAGGGGCAAGCCATAAAGGCGATCCCGTGGCAAGATGCATCACAGAATCAGCAGACTGAACTGGCCGGCCGCCAGGGACGCGCTGCGGCGCGCTACCGCCTCCCTGACGAACGGCTCAGGCCGTTCGCTGGACTGGAGCAGGCTGACAGGGTTGTTCCGCCGCACACCCGGCACGGCGAAGGGAGCGGACCCGTCTATGGACGGGGCCGCCAAGAGGAAAGGACGCCGCCGACTCGGGGTGCGGGGTCGCCTGGCCCCACAATCTTCCGTCAACTGGCCCTACCTGCGGTACAGGTTGCGCCGCAGGGCGGTCCTGTCCGCTCGACAAGCTGACGCCTACGCCTCCCGTGCGGTCGCCGCCGTCTCCCGGGACCGGTGGGAGTGGGCCGCGTGGAAGGCATGGCTCAACCGGCGGTGGGCTGCTATTCCTCGACGGCGCCCCGACGTGGCCGCCCCGCGCGACAGGCCGCCTCACAGGGCGGCGGTAGTCTGGGCCAACGTGAGGGGCCCGCTCCAGAGATCGGCGTCTGCTTTCGGCGACCGGTTCAACCTCTATGCGGACAGGGCGGTCGTCAGGGTCTCACGAGAGCGTCTCGACTGGCCGACGCTGAGGCGCCGGATACGCCGGAGCCTTCTGTCCTCCGGGAAGGGGACCGACTGGAGCCTGGCCCGGTACCGGATAAGGCGGACCGGTACCAGAGCAAGCCTCGCGGTGCGTCGTTACGCCAACGAGGCCGCCGTCTCGCTGTCTGAGATGATCCGTCCGCTGACCATCACCCTAAGCTTCGAGGACGACGTACTACGCATGCTGGTCATCCGCGGACGTCAGGTCGTGGCCTGGGGCACGGCTGCACCCGAGGACGGGCCCCTCCGGAAGGAGGGGACGGACCGCCGGCCTGAGCACTACGCCGCATCCATCCGCCAGTTCCTCCAGGCCCACGGGATACGGCGCTGCCGGGTAGTGACCGAGCTTCCTCTGTATTCGTCCATGCTGAGACACCTGGACCTGCCGGACATACCGAAGGGTTTTCTCGAACAGGTGGTCACCTCCGAGGTCGAGGAGACGATCCCCTTCAACGCGGGCGAGGTGGACATCGCCTGGCGGGTCCGAAGGGAGGGCAGCGAGCAGAAGCTGTTCGCCATCGCCGTGCCCAAGGCGGTAATGGACGATCATGTCCGCGTCCTGGACGAGGCCGGCTTCCGGCCCACCGCCACCTACTCCAAAGCGGTGGCGCTGGCCTTCGCTTCCGGCACCCCGGACGCCATCTCCATCCACCTGACATCCTCCCAGGCCTCCATCGTCCTGGTACGCGACGGGATGCCCCAGGTCGTCAATCAGCTGGCCCTACCGGATGAGGTCTCCGCGGAGGACCAGGCCCAGGCACTGGTCGGCGCCATTGAGCAGATCGCCGGTTACTACCTCGAGTACCAGGTCTTCGATCCGCTGGACGAGAGCCGAACGATGCCGGTCGTGGTGACGGGCCTGTCCTCCGAGGAAGGCCCCCTGGCAGAAGCCCTCCAGCAGGTCATGCTGCGCGATATGCTGCCCCGTACGCCTCGCCTGGTCTATCCTGACGACTTTTCGGCCAGCGAGTACGTCGTCAACCTCGGCCTGGCCCAGGCGGCCCAGGCGACGGCTGCCACGGGCCTGTTCAGGAGGCAGGACACATCTGTCAACCTGCTACCCGCGCGCCACCTCCCCAGGCCGCTGCCGGCGCTGCCCATCGGGGTCTTCGGTGTCTTGCTGGCGCTAGGGGCTGCCAGCTTTCTCCTCACGGGGGAGGTTCAGGCCAAAGAGACCGAAGAGGCGGACCTGGCGGACCGGTTAAGCCGAGCGGAGCGCATGTATACGATTGGGGTGAACCGGGACACGAGGACCTCCCAAGAGGCGGAGAAGATTCGGGGCCAGGTCGGTCAGCTGGAGACACGGCTGTTCTCCTTGCGGCGCGACGTTGAGACCATATTGGCGCGAATGAAAGCCCTGGAGGAAGGGGCCCTCACCTACGGCGTCAATATCCCTAGCCTGAGCCCTCAGGCAGACCAGGTTATCATCGGCGGCACGGCGGGCTCTTATGACCAGCTCCTTAAATACCTCAAGGAGCTGCGGGAGTCGGAGCTATTCGAGGACGTCGTGGTGGAGAGCGTCCGCGGTCTCGGACCGGCCAATGTAGGTACGGAAGGACAGGACAGCGAAGTGGAAACCGGCCTGTCATTCCAGATCAAGGTCCTAATTGCCATCGACGCGGGCGAAGAGGCCGAAGGCGGAGATTAGGATGCCCGCCGGGGCGCCACAGGCCCCTTGGACGGCTATTGAAACGACCCACCAAGGCGGGCGCATTGGGCCAAAGGGGATGTCAGCGTCCTTGACACTCCTACGACAACTGGGTACAATTTGAGTCGCTTCGGTACAGGGCCCTGCCGGCCGAGACCGGCTGTAGCGGAAAGGGACCACCCATGTGTACCATAGTGTCCCCTCATTGATCGCTCCCAGGTTTCGAACCGACCCCATCGGATTACAATAGCTGTGGAGCCGCTTCCGAGGAAGTGGACCGCCGATTGCTCTGGATAGCACCTGCGATGCAGGAAGTTCGACAAAGGGGTGAGACCACATGAGGAAACTCTTAAGGACGACGATACGATTGCCCGGCGCCGATGATTCGGGCTTCTCCCTGATGGAGCTGCTGGTTGCCATCGGCATCATGGCGGCTATTGCCGCCATCACCGTTCCCCTGGTGTCCAGATTCGCCAGCTCGGGCGAGTCGGGTGCCATGACCTCGGAGAAGGAATCAATCCAGACGGCCATCGACACCTACATCGCCGAGAACTCAATATCGGCGCTGCCGTCCGGTGACTTCAACGACCCCGGCGGCAGCGTAACCAACTCCTTCTCGGGCGGTGCAGGCACCTTGGACCTGAGCGCGGCCCTGAGGAAGGCCACTACTACCTTCTACTACTGCTGGGATTCCACCGGCAGGGTAACCAAGAACCAGAAAGGGTCGAGCGGGTCGTGTTAGGCTAAAGGGCGTCTGTCGTAGAGTAGTCGTTCTGATGGAAGGCCCGCGCCCTAAAGTGGCGTGGGCCTCCGTGTGTCTGTCCCGCTGGTCAGCGCACGCCAGTCTATTCACCTGGCCAGGTTGTCCCCGGTGGTGATTTCTTCAACATGGATGCCCGGAGACCGCATGCCTCCCAGTGTTTTAACCAACGGAGGTCCCTAGAGAGGGGCCTGGCAGGAGCTAGCCGGTCCCTACCCCAGCGTGCAGCCTTCCACCACCTGGTAGTCGTCCACATCGAATTCAGAGACGAACCAGACGTTACACACGATCGTTGAGTCGCCATCGGTGATGGTGATCTGGAAGATATCGAGGCTCGTTATGACCGCGGTGGGCCCTGTGACCCGGTCTGACGGCTTAACATCGTCGGGATGTTCGTCGAATACGAAGATGACGGCGATGGGATAGTCTCCACCAGCGGGCAGTGCTGTGGTGGCCTTGAGTTGGAGGGTCCAGGTGTCCCCCGCCGCCACCGGCACGTCAGGGTTGAATTTCCACTCGATCTTATTCTTCGAGGCATCGAGCTTAGTCGGTTCTAGAGGCAGATGGTGGGGCACGGTGCTTGTGGCCGAGCCGGTCACATATGTAAAGTCTTCGTCTCCCGCCGTGATTATCTTGACCTCTTCAACCTCCAGGACCTCGGTCCCGTCGTTGAACACGGATATGTCATAGGTGTAGGTATCAGTACCGGCAACGGGATCGTCCTCCGAGACGGCGCTGGGCTGAATCGACACCCGAGTCTTGTCAAACCTGAGCTTCACCTCGTTGGCGTACCAGCCTCTTGGAAGCGTTCCCGTCACCTTGAACTCCAGCCACCAGGTGGTGCCCGTCGCCACCCGCCAGGGGTCGCTCTTGGGCGCCTTCCATTTGAGCTCCGTGGGCTTGCCGGCCTTCGTCTTTATCTTGGGCTCGCCTGGATGAAGGGCGGCCGGGGTGCTGGACGCCGAGAAGCTCACGTACGTTAGCTCGTTAGGCATGAAGTCCTTGATCTCTTTTATGGACAGCTCTGTAGTCCCCTCGTTCGTGATCTCGATCGTGTACGTGTACGTCGTCGCCGTATCGCCGAAAACGAACTCAGGACTTACCGTCTTGTAGAGCGAGACCGCCGTGCCCGTACATTCTGTATCGGTGTTCGGTTCTACCGTGACGATGGCCGTTTTGCCCGATCTCGTCTTCTTTCCTCCCTTCTCGGCGTAGACCTCGTTGCAGTACCGTCCGGTCTCGGGTGGGGCAACAGCGGTAAAGGTCAGCGTCGCGCTCTCCCCGACCTGAAGTTTTGTCCCGGCAGCGATCGTCCACTTCAACTCCCCGTCTTTGAGCGTCGGCTCATCGGGGGTAATAGGGGCGCCCCCGGCAACGACGAGGACCGAGGAGTTGGGGGCGTACGTAAACCCTCTGGGAAGCTCATCGACCACCTTTTTAAAGTCGACCTTCTTCCTGTGCTTGTTCTCCACTGTGATCGTGTAGGTGGTCGTCGCACTGGGCGAGATGCTCGTAGGGCTCGCCTCCTTCGTCGTTAGCAGCTTGGTCTTGAACGACGTAATTGGGAGGTCGGTCGGCGGAGTGAGCAACTTCAGGACGGAAGTGGTGACCGTCCTACCGTTAATCGTCAACGTCGAGGTGCCCGACGATGGCGTGCTTGACGCGCTCAGGACGTGAAGAATGTACTCTTGGGCTCCTTGGGTGGAATACTGGCTCAGAAGGAACCCGGTCTGTGTTTGGGAGGTCCGAGCAAGCGTACTGGCGAGCTGCAGCGCGGCGATGGTCAGCGGAATGGACAGCAGCATAAACGCGGTCGCCATTATCAGCGCCACGCCCCTCTCGTCACCCAGAAGCCTGGAGATCATTCGAGTGCCCTTGCCGGCCGGAGGGTCGAAGGTCTCCGAAGAGGAACCTCCCTTCGGAGGAGCTTCACCCTTGCTGGACACCTATCGGGTGGTCGGGTGGGAAAGCGCAGCACACCTTCATGGCACCACCCCTTCATTGCAGCGACCGCAGGTAGGTCTTGAGGGTCTTAGTCTCGTCGGCGCCCCTTGCGCCTTCGACCGTCAAGACGAATGTCAGCACTTTGCCGGACAGGGAGAAGCTTGCTGACGTGACACCAGCGCCCACAGTCAGGGGGTTCCCATCGAAGGTCCTCCTCAGCTCTGTCCCGCTGACCATATAGACAGCGCTGTGAGCGGTGTCGCTCGCATCGACCCACGTAAAAGTAACGTTATCTTCCGCAGCGCCACCGTCGGTCAGGCTGGTCGTAACTGCGTTAAAAGCGTCGCGGGCCACGGAGCCGCCCGCACGCCGCAGCTCCTTGGTGGCGATGACGTCGTCGCGCCAGAAGCGCTGAATCGAGAGGGACTGGAAAACGCCACTGGCAAACATCGCCGAGATGACCGTTATGATGCCGATGGCCACCGTCACTTCGGGCAGGGTGTAGCCGCGCGACGAGGCCAGTATCGCCCGGAGCCTGTGGACTAGCGGCAGTCGCATCGCCTGTTACCTGGCGCGCAGGGTCTCCAACACGAGGAGAGACCGGCCCCCGCGCGTCACGGTCACCACAATCTTCTGGATATCAACGTCGCCGGATAGGAACTCGTTCGCAACCGCCGTGACGGTGTAGTCAGTCGGGACGTCTGCAATGGAAGGATACGTAGAGGTCGCATCCTGGTAGGAAAGGCTGAATATATGCGCCATCTGGTTTCGAGCGATGTTTTCGGCAACGGCCCTCCCTTCCGTACTGTTTCCGGAGGTCTGGATCGTGCGGATGCCCAACAGCACACTGGTCCCGACCGCGATGAAGACGGAGAGAGCGACCACCGTCTCTACCATCGGCCCGCCGGAGCGGTCGCGGATAACCCTGAGCAGCCGCCCGACTACCCTTCCCGCTGTGGACCCGACCGCCGCCATTAGCACGAGCAAGGCGCGTTCCTCCGGCCATCCGATGGTCTTGAGTGGTGCCCCGGGCAACTCAATGTTACCAGAAAAACAGGGGCCCTCGACGTGCCGTCCTTGACACCCCATGCGGCGGCTATTACTCTGGGCTGTGTCTACAGACGCCTATTGGGGATGGTCACGATGGTAGCAGGGAACATAGACCCGGGCATAAAGTTCGTCCTCGACAACGTCCAGACGGTCGTCGCTTCCGAGGGAGGGTCGCTGGAGTTCCTTGAGCTGAGGGACAACAGGCTGTCGGTCCGCTACAACAAGGGACACAACGAAGAGTGCCCCGAGTGCGTGCCCGGCCACGACCTTGTGCACCGGATGATGGAAAGCTCCCTGGGCAC
>JADFHV010000050.1 GCA_022566975.1 Chloroflexota bacterium | reverse complement strand
CTTGAATGCATTGCAAGTATGATGTATTTATCAGTCGCTGTCAAACCTGATGTAACCGTTCTCGCCTTGGAAGTGTATCTTTAGATGGCAGCGTGGGCATTTCTTGCTGTCGTCCTCGCCTTCTTCAAAGCGAATGAGGAAGTCTCTTTTGCACTTGTTGCAGTGTTTGGTTTTAACGATTACTACGCTTGCCATCGCGTCCTCCCATAAGTATCAAGGTTATTTGGCACATTCCACTCATCAGCAGCCTTGTCTAACCGTTTAATCAGATGACGTAATTGAGCCTTCATTTCACCAATATACATTACACACCCGTTGCCTGACCATATCAGCTTGGCTTTGCCATCATCGTAATTGCTTATTGACCAATCGTAACCCTGTTTAGGTTCGAGGTATTCTACATCGCTTTCAAACTTGCTCATCAATAGCCTCCTTCATCAGGCATATTTTGCTCCAATAGATGCTCATCCATTGGCCAGCGTTGTTCACCAAAGGTGAGATCTTGCTGCGCACCTAGCAAGCTGCCATCGCTAGGCTTCAAGCCACGCGGATAATGCTTGTATCCTTGTATCGCCCCGATGTAGGCAAATACATAGTCATCGTGGTGTCCAGCGGTTGCTTTGATATGGCCTTTACGGTCCCACGAAAAGTTTTTACATTGGCGTACGCCCTTTTTGTTTCGCAACACGATCTCACCGTCTATGATAGCGTCAGCCATGTCAGCAATGAGATCATTTCGTTGCAAGCCAATGCGCAGTCCTAGATTACTACCCCTGGTATCGTAGCGGCGAAATATGCGATCAGCAGGATATACCTTAGACAGTTCCTCTATTAAGTGTTCTCCATGGCCACCAGTATGCTCAGGGCCCTCTCGCCGCTTCGACCGCTCCGTCCCGCCTGCTGCCAGGTGCTGGCGACGCTCCCCGGATAGCCGGTCAGGATGGTGGCGTCCAGGTCGCCTATGTCCACTCCCAGCTCCATGGCGTTGGTTGTAGTGAGGCCCAGGAGGCGGCCCTCGAAGAGCTGTCGCTCTATGTTTCGTCTGTCCTCGGCGAGGTAGCTCGCCCTGTAGGGCGCGAGTCGATCGACGATGTCCGGGTCCGACTCACGTAGCTGGTCGCGGACGTAGACGTACAACAGCTCCGCCATCCTCCGGCTGCGCACGAACGCTAGGGTCCGCACACGCCTCCGCATCAGCTCGCTGAGAATGAGCGCCGACTCCCCGCTGGTGCTGCGACGGCCACCCTGGGCCATGTCTATCATCGGCGGGTTCCAGAACACGAAGTCCTTGCCCCCATAGGGCGATCCATCCTCATCAACCACATGGAAGGGAAGCCCCACCAACGCCTCGGCGTGCTCTCCGGCGTTGGAGATGGTCGCCGAGCACAGTACGAACTGAGGGTCGGAGCCCAGACGACGGCACAGCCGCCGTAGACGGCGAATGACGTTGGCCACGTGAGAGCCGAACACCCCACGGTAGACGTGGGCCTCATCCAGTACCACGTACCGCAGCCTGGCCAGGAGCTGATACCAGGACTGGTGGTTGGGGAGGATACCCATGTGGAGCATGTCCGGGTTGGTGATGACGACCCGCGAGTTACGGCGCACATCCGAGCGGTCCTGGGGCGGCGTGTCGCCGTCGAAGATGCCGTGACGCAGACGCGCCGCTTCCGGAAGGAGCCTGTCCAGGGTGTTCGCCTGGTCCTGGGCCAGCGCCTTGGTGGGAAAGATGTATAGCGCGCGGCCCGCCCGGTCATCCAGTAGAGATTCGATCACCGGCAGGTGGTAGCAGAGGCTCTTCCCGCTGGCCGCGGGCGTGGCGACGATTACGTTGCCTCCGCCACGGAGGGCGTTTATGGCCTCGACCTGATGGCTGTAGAGGAACTCGACCCCGGCAGAGTCCAGGCGGTCCGCCAGTCTGGTATCAAGCGGCCTGTCCAGGCTACGCGGGTTGGCGTCCCTCGGAGGAATATCCTCGGCATGTACGATCTGACCGTCGTAGGAGCGAAGACCCCGAAGGTGGCCCAGAAAGGCAGCGACGTCCATGGAAAAGAAGCCTTCAGCTAGTCAGCGATCAGCGGTGCGCAGGAACGGGCTGATGGCTGAACGCTAAAACGGAATTGTGTCCTGCTCGAATGCGACCACTTCAAGGTCCTCGCGACTGCCTTCTATGTAGGCCAGGACGCTCTGAAGGACCTCGTCGGTGTGGCGGGAGCTGTTGCTGACGCATGAGATTCCAAGCGTAGTTAGCTGCCACGCCTCGTTGTGGTCCACCTCTGCGACCGAGACGTTGAACTTGCTCCGAAGGCGCGAGGAGATGGAGTTGATCACCCTGCGCTTGCCTTTGAGACTGTGGTTCTCCGGCAGGCGCAACGTGATCTTGCACACCCCAACATTCATGAGTCCACTCCCAACAGCCGGGCCGGCCCCGTGGGCACGCCGCCCCCGGCATTATAGCACCGCCATCCGGGTCCCGAGACAATTCAGCAGACGAAAAGCGCGGCGAGCCAAGTCCCTGCGAAAACGCCCCGGTTGCCGTCACCTCTGCAGGTTCAGAGGCCGCGCTCGAGTCGACGAGCCGGCTGACGAAATTGCTGAATTCTGACCGGTGCCTACTTTGCCGGTGCCGATGTACCCGGCTATCATCGTGTTCGAGAGACCGCCACGCGTGGAGGAAGACCGTTGCCACGGATCGACTCACGTTCCAGGGGACCGCGAGAGACCCGCCCTCCCATAGTGGAGAAGGCGCCGCAAGAGGACGGAGAGGAGCCCAAGTTCGCTCATCCGAGCGAGCGGGAGTTCGCCCAAATCCTCGACTTCTACGGCCTGCGCTGGGAGTACGAGCCCCGTTCCTTCCCGTTGAGGTGGGAGCAGGACCGGATAACCGAGATGCTGACGCCGGACTTCTTCCTCCAGGACGTAGACCTCTACGTCGAGCTCACCACGATGAAGCAGAGCCTGGTGACCGAAAAGAACCGCAAGCTGCGTCGGTTCCGAGAGCTATACCCCGACACAAACATCAAGCTACTGTACCGGCGCGACTACCACAGGATGCTGGCCAAATACGGCTTCGGGCCTCTGGCCCAGTCAGATGTGAGGGGCATCGACAGGGTCCTGCTCACCGCACCGACCATCGAGCGAAAGGTCAGCGAGCTAGGGCGCAATATCACCCGCGACTACAAGGGGCGCCAGCCGGTCCTCGTCGGGGTCCTGAAGGGCATGCTGTGCTTCATGGCCGATCTCATGCGTGCGGTATCTCTGCCGGTGGAGGTCGAGTTCATGGCCATCTCCCGGTACCGGGGCAGAAGGCGGAGCTCCGGCGTCCGTATCACCAAGGACCTCGACTCGGACCTCGATGGAAAGGACGTCATCCTCGTGGAGGACATCATCGACAGCGGGATGACCCTCAACTACCTGGTGAACTACCTCCGCTCCAAGAACCCGGCGAGCCTGGAGGTGTGTACGCTGCTTGACAAGCGGGTGCGCAGGCTCGTGGACGTGCCGATAAAGTACGTGGGATTCGAGGTGCCAGACGAGTTTGTGGTGGGGTACGGGCTCGACTACGAGGAGAAGTACCGGAACATGCCCTTCATCGCCGCGCTGAAGCCCGACGCAGAAGGGTAGCCACACCATACCCACCGGGCGCTGACTACATGGTCGCTCGGCCGACCAGGGCCTGGAAAATCCGCTCGGGAATCAGCCTCGCGCCCACCATGCCCAGCCTCGCCTCGATCCCTACCGGGTGGCGAAATGCGGGCCGCCTGGAGCGGACGATCTTGTGGACGACCCTCGCCACCGCGATGGGATCGGATACGAGCCACTCGTACCGGCCACGCTTGGCCCTGTACGCATCGATGTACGGAGCGTAGTGGCTGACATCGGCGGTCGACTCGACACCCTCCCCCACAACCTGGTTCTTCTGAAACTCGGTCCGAAACAGGCCGGGCTGCACCACCGAGACGAATACTCCGAATGGGCGCAGCTCGGTCCTCAGCGCCTCGCTCATCCCCTCCAGGGCGAACTTGCTGGCGGCGTAGGCGCCGCTGAAGGGCGTCGCCAGCCTCCCCTCGACCGAGCTCATGTTTATGATCTTGCCCGAACCGCGTTTTACCATGCCGGGCAACACGGTCTTGATGAGGCGCACGGCCGCGAAGAAGTTGGTCTCGAACTGGGCCTTGATCTCCTCCACGCTCAGGAGCTCCACGGGCCCCCACAGACCGTAGCCCGCGTTGTTGACGAGCACGTCGACGCCCTCATGCTCGTCGATCAGCCCTGCCATCACTCCAGCGACGGCGGCGTCGCTGTTAACGTCCATCTCCACCCCGGACACCGACAGGCCGCGGGCCGACGCCTCGGCCTCAAGGTCCGCGAGACGCGCCGTCAACCGGCTGGTGCCGATAACGTCGTAACCTAGCTCGGCCAGGTGCAGAGCGGTCACCTTGCCTATCCCGGAGGAGGCCCCAGTGATAAGAACGGTATCGCCCCGGTGGGTGGACATCTGAGGCTCCTCTCAACTCTCGTCGAGGTAGTATCTGTCAGCTTTGAGGGTTCCTTGAGGGTTCAAGGTAGCCTGAAGGATGTCGCTCACTGTGGTCAGGTTGCGCGATCTACGGACCAAGTTGATCGATGATCGCGCCACCTAGAGCCGCGGAAATGCCGTGGACAGGATCAGATAGGCCAGTCTTCCGACGGCGGCTCCGGTGCTCGCTCCTTGAGCAGGCTGTGCCACCGGATGCGGCGCCTTGCGGTCGCTATCGTACTAAGACGCCCGAAGACCGTCAACGACCCTACTGGGCGGTCAGATTCGCGTCAGAGCGAGTCGGCTCGCCGCTGAGGGCGCGGCTGAGGTTGCCTGCCGTGTGAATAAGACCGATGTGGCTATAGGCCTGCGGGAAGTTGCCCAGGAGCTGCCTGGTCCGTGGGTCGACCATCTCGGCGAAAAGTCCGAGATGGTTGGCACAGCCCAGTATCTCCTCGAAGTAGTCCCTGGCCTTTTCGGTCTCGCCGCTATAGATGAGGTTGCCGATCAGCCAGAAGCTGAGCATGGTGAACGCTCCCTCTTCTTCACCTCCCAGTCCGTCATCGGTCTCCTCTGGGTTGTAGCGGCGGACGAAGGGACCGTCGGCCAGCTCCTTCGTGATGGCTCGAACGGTCGAGAGCAGGCGAGGGTCGTCCGGCGCAAGAAACTGAAGGAACGGTATCATAAGATTGCTGGCGTCCAGGCTGTCGCTGTCGTAGCGCTGCACGAACGCCTGCTTGCGCTTGCTCCAACCCCTGCGCATGACCTCTTCCCGGATCTCGCCTGCCACCTGTATCCAGCGGGCCGAGTCACCGTCGCGCCCCAGGAGCTCCGCCAGCTTCACGGCTCGGTCCAGGGTGGCCCAGCACATCATCTTGGAGTAGACGAAGTGTTGCTCGGCCCCCCTCACCTCCCAGACGCCCCTATCCCGGCGGCGCCAGTTGTTGCACACGACCTCGGCGAAGTTCTCCACCAGCGACCACGCCTCATCGGAGATCACCCCGCCGTTGCTGAACAGTGTGTACATCCCCAGAATGACTTCTCCGAAGACATCTAGCTGGAGCTGACCCACTGCGCCGTTGCCGATCCTGACAGGGCGCGAGCCCCCGTATCCCTCCAGATGGTCCAGAGTGGTCTCCCTCAGCGAGGAGTTAGCGCTGATACCGTAGACGGTGCGGGTCCTGCCATTGGTCACCTTGCACTGGTGAAGGAGCCACCGCAGGTACGCGGCCGCCTGATCGACCTGCCCAATCCGGTACAGGACGTCCATCGTGAAGCTCGAGTCCCGGAGCCAGGAGTAACGATAGTCCCAATTGCGCGAGCCCCCTATCCGCCCCGGTAGCGAAGCGGTGGGCGCGGCGACTACGGCTCCTGTTGGCTCGTAGACCAAGAGATGCAGCAGCAAGAACGACCGGACCACCTGGTCCCTCCAGAGGCCTTCGTACGTCAGCTTTGACGCGGTTTCCTCCCAGTGGGCTTTGGTCTCTTCAAGCTTGGAGTGGGTGCGATAGCTCTCTATACGCCGCGGCCTGTCCCGACCGTAGGCCAGCACAAAGACGGCCTCCTCACCCTGTTGCAGAGTGAACCGCGACAAGGCCTGGGTGTCCACCACCTCCATGGGTACACGCGAGCACAGCGACAGCGTGTGATGGTTCCCGCCGGCCATCACGCCTCCCTTGATGGGCATAATGGTTGTGGCCGCCCGCGCGTAGTCCAGACGTGGCTGGAAGGTGCAGCGCACCTCAACGGTGCCAGCCGTGCAGCGCGCAATGCGGTGGATCTCGTGAGGACAGCTCCCCGACGTGCCATTCTTCAAGGGCATGAAGTCGGTTAGCACCAGTTCGCCGGTGGGAGTGGTAAAGCGGGTCGAGAGGATGTTGGTGTTGGGCAGATACGACTGGTCGACTGAGGCCTGGCCAGTCGCAGGGGCTATCTGAAACCGGCCGCCGTTTCGGTCATCCAGAATGGCGGCAAAGACACTGGGAGAGTCAAACCGGGGAAAGCAGCACCAGTCGATGGAGCCGTCGGTCCCCACAAGGGCGGCCGAGTGTCTGTCCCCGATCAGGCCGTAATGTCCGATGGGCTTATAGGCCAACTGGCCCGCCCGTGAACCGTTTGAAGAACTGGATCAGCGCGATTATGCCTCCCGCGGTACTATCTCTCCCCCGTCCTAAACGCCCTTCCCGCGTCCCAAACTCCCTGCACTCGGTGGACTCACTTACAACGCTAAGTTCGACGGCCTCCGAAAGTAAAGTAGTCTAGGCCAATTATTACGACGGGTTACGAGCTTCTTTCACCCCGTGGGCGCGTTGGTCGGCCCATGTGTCGGTGCTATAATTCGACCTGGCCTCCCCACACGTCCCACAGGAGCGCAGATTGATCATCGCCGTCATCGGCGCCGGCAACCCGACACCCGAAATCACATCGTTGGCCGAAGAGGTGGGACGGGAGCTGGCCAGGCGAGGGGCGACAGTCGTGTGCGGGGGTCTCGGCGGAGTCATGGAGGCTGCCTGCCGAGGCGCCAAGTCCGCCGGTGGGACGACCATCGGGATTCTGCCGGGCAGCGACCCCCGGGACGCCAATCGGTGGGTCGACATACCCATCTGCACCGGCCTTGGGCACGCACGAAACGTCATCGTCGTCAAGTCCGGTCGAGCCGTCATAGCGGTTGGCGGGGCTTACGGTACTCTGTCGGAGATAGGTCACGCCCTCGGCGACGGGATTCCGGTAGTGGGCCTCAGTACCTGGAGCATCAGCCGCAACGAGCGGGATGACGAGTCGATCATTGCCGCCGACAGCCCCGTGGACGCGGTCGAAACGGCGCTCAGAGCCGCACACGCCGGCGAAACGATCTCAACGAGCCCATCAGGAGAAGGCACAGAGACGTGATCACGATCTCTCGGGTTATCGCCAGGGAGGTGCTGGACTCCCGCGGCTCGCCGACCGTGGAGGTGGAGGTAGCCCTCTCCGATGGAGCTGAGGGGCGAGCCGCCGTACCGTCCGGCGCCAGCACGGGCGGCACTGAGGCCCTCGAGCTACGGGACGGGGACCGTGACCGGTTCCACGGCCGAGGGGTCCTCAAGGCCGTGGAAAACGTCCGCGAACGCATCGCCCCCGAGATTCTCGGCAGGTCCGCCCTGGACCAGGAGGCCGTGGACACACTCCTGATAGAGCTCGACGGGACACCCGACAAGCGAAGCCTGGGCGCCAATGCCATCCTGGGCGTGTCGATGGCGGTCGCCCATGCCGCGGCGCGTAGCCGACGCCTGCCCCTGTACCGGTACCTGCAGCGGGGGGCCGACCTGCTGCTGCCGGTACCGATGCTCAACATCATCAACGGCGGCAGGCATGCCGAGGACTCCACTGATTTTCAAGAGTTCATGGTCATCCCCGCAGGGTTCGACACCTTCCGGCGGGCCCTCAGGGCCGGGGCCGAGATATACGGGGCCCTCAAGGACCTCATCGGCTCGAGAGGACTCAACACCAACGTCGGCGACGAAGGTGGGTTTGCTCCATCCCTATCCTCCAACCGCGACGCGGTGGAGCTGGTGCTCGCCGCTATAGAGAAGGCCGGGTACGAGCCGGGAAGGCAGTGTTTCATCGGGCTGGACGTCGCGGCTACCGAGCTGCTTGCCACAGACGGGCGATACTCACTGCCATTGGAAGGCAGGGTCGAAACGGCTGAGGGCATGATCGATATGTACGAAAGCTGGGCGGCAGAGTACCCGCTGGTCAGCATCGAAGACGGGATGGCCGAGGAGGACTGGGAGGGCTGGAGCCGGGCTACGGAACGACTCGGGCACCAGGTCCAGCTGGTGGGGGACGACCTCTACACCACGAACCCCGCGCGCATAGAGAAGGGCATCGAGCTGAAGGCCAGCAATGCCGTGCTGATCAAGCTGAACCAGATCGGCACGGTCTCCGAGACCCTGGAGGCGGTGGCCACGGCGAGCGAAGCCGGCTGGGGCATCGTGATCAGCCACCGTTCGGGCGAGACCGAGGACACCACCATCGCGGACCTGGCCGTGGCCACCGGCGCGGGACAGATAAAGTCTGGAGCGCCTGCGCGGGGCGAGCGGACGGCGAAGTACAACAGGCTGCTGCGGATCGAGGAGGAGATGGGGGACACGGCCCGTTTTGCGGGCGTTAACGCTTTCGCGCGGTCTACCAGGTAAAATCATGACTCTGAGGCCCAAGGCGACCATAGACGAGATACGCGAGGCCTTGACCCCCGTCCTCCAAAAGGGCGGGGCGAGTCGTGCAATCGTCTTCGGCTCACACGCAAGCGGTGAGGCCGACGACCACAGCGACCTGGACATCGTCATCGTGGCTGAGACCACGCACACTTTCTTCGACCGCTACAAGGACTTCGACGACATTTACGAGCTCTGGCGTGGCGGCCTCGACATGCTGATATACACCCCCGGGGAGTTGGCTGAGATGGTGGAGGAGGGCCGCGCGTTCATCGAACGTGTGTTGGACACGGGAGTGGTTATATATGAAAAATAGCGAGACCAACGCGCGCAACTGGCTGTTGCAGGCGGAGAACGACCTGAGTTTCGCGCGGGTGGCCATACGTGAGGAGTTCTTCGCTCAGGCATGTTTCGTGTCCCAGCAGGTCGCTGAGAAGGCTCTCAAGGCGTTGGCCTACTACCGGGGAGACAGATTTCCCACGGGCCATTCGTTGGTTGAACTTCTCTCGCGGTTGGAGCCGAGCTATCCCCAGTTGTCGAGATACGTACGAGTCGCCGGGATCCTGGACCAGTACTATGTGCCTACCAGGTACCCCAACGCCCTGCCCGGAAGCGTCCCGTTTATGGTGTACGGGGAGGAGCAGGCCCAGGCGGCCGTCGAAAGTGCGGCCCAGATAGTCGAAGAGGCCAGAGCGGTCATCACCTGAGAGGCTGTCGTTGAAGGCTTCGACAGATGCGGAGAGGTGGCTGCGCCAGGCGGAGAACGAACTCTCCGCCGCCAGGCTCCTGGCGAAGAGAGGGTTCGCCGCGCAGGCGTGTTTCATGGCCCACCAGGCGGCCGAGAAGGCGCTCAAGGGCGTGGCAGGCCTGCACGGTGAGAACGACCTGACTGGTCACTCCATATCCGAGCTCGTATCCAGCCTCCAACGGCGCCACCCCCAGCTGTCCGAGCACACCGGACCGGCCAGCCGCTTGGACCGCTATTACACCTGGACCCGCTACCCCAGCGACCGGACCGACTCGGCACCCTTCGAGGCCTACGACCGCAGGCAGGCAGACGAGGCAACGGATGCGGCCGAACGGATCGTGCGGACCACCCTGGGAGTCCTCAAGCCTCGACGCAAATGGTGGTCCTTGCCCTCCGCGTTGCTCAGACTGCTAGCGAGGCGCTGAGCGCCCGCGTGCCTCGGCCCACAACGATGCCGTAGTCGGCCCGATCACGGATCACGTCGTTGGCTGGGTCTAGGCCGTGGTCATAGTGGAGACGGACTAGGTTTGACCTCCGCGTCTAGCGAGCTTGGACGCCGGTACGAACCGACCGTCAGCGAGCCGCGCGATGGTCGTTGGGTTGTCGTGCCAGTGGCCGTTGTGGTCGCTGGCGTCGAATTGCAAGATGCCCGTCGCTCCGGAGATGGGCCCGCCAGATTCGAGGTACGCGACCTGCTCGTCGAGACGTGCACTGCTGGCCAGTGCGGCTGCCAGCAGCCGCA
>JADFHV010000307.1 GCA_022566975.1 Chloroflexota bacterium | reverse complement strand
GCCGCATGATCGCGAAGTTACTGACGGGCAGCGGTGACTACGACGTCACGGTCGCCGACTCCAGCGAGAAGGCCCTGGAGCGGATCGACGGCTTCCTGGCCAAGAACCGATGACCTCGTCCGTCCCCGGATACCGAGAGACACGGAGCTGAATATCAAGTGACCAGTCAACCCGAAATCCGAAAAACCCATCCGTACCACATGTACGACGCGATACTCGGCCAGCCCGACGCCATCGCACGCGTGCTGAAGGAAGAGAGCGACGCCGTGGGAGAGCTGGCGCAACGGCTGGGAGGCGCGGAGAGGCTCCACATCGTGGGCATCGGCACCTCATTGCACGCTTCCCTGGTGGGCGAGCACCTGCTGCGTATGGTCGGGGGCCGCGACGACGCCCGTGCGTGGAACTCGTTCGAGTTCTGCGCGTACCCGCCGACGCTGAGCGAAACGGACGCCGTAATCGTCATGAGCCACCGGGGCACGAAACGCTACTCCGCGAGGGCGCTGGAGATGGCCAAAGCCGCCGGCGCCGGGACGGCCATCGTCACAGGCATCGGGTCGGAGGCCAGAGACGATCTCGCCGACGTGGTCCTCCGCACCTGCCCTCAGGAGAAGTCGGCCGCCTTTACCATCAGCCACACGGCGGCGATGGCGCTGCTGGTCATGCTGGCGGCAGAGATAGGGCGAGCCACCGCACGGCCCGAGGCGGAAGTCGTGGCCGCCGGGCTGGCGCGGCTCCCGGAGCTGGTACAGAGGGCGCTCGATCGGGAGAGCGAGGTCCGCAGGTGGGTGGGTAAGGTCAAGGACGCCGAGAGGCAGTACTTCGTCGGCTGGGGCCCCAACGTCTCTACAGCCTACGAGGCCCCGCTGAAGATAAAAGAGACCAGCTACATTGTGACCGAGGGCTTCGAGCTGGAGCAGTACCTCCACGGCCTCTTCTCGGCCACCGACTCGAGGACCGCCGTCACGTTCATAGCCCCACCGGGACCTGGACGAGACCGCGTGACCGACGAGATAGGGGCCGTCAAGGCGGTGGGCGGACACGCCGTCGCGCTTGTCGAGGAAGATGACACGGAGGTCTCACCGCTGGTGGACACCACGATTCAGCTACCGGAGACGGTCGAGCCTCTGACGCCTCTCGTGTACCTGGTGCCCCTTCAGCTCTTCACCTACTGGCTGGCGGTAGGGCGTGGCCGCAACCCCGACCTCTTCCGGCAGGACGAGGCCGACCACCGGGTGGCCCGCGCCAAGTACCAGCTATAACAAGGCCCGTGTCACCCTCTTCCCCCATCTGAGGACCTCCGATGCGCACCTTCCGGCTCGCCATGGCCCAGATCAACGTCACCGTCGGGGACCTCGAGGGCAACACCGCCAAAATCATCAGCTACATCGACAAGGCGCGGGCCCTCAAGGCCGACCTGGTCGCGTTCCCGGAGCTGGCCGTGACCGGCTACCCGCCCGAAGACCTGGTGCTCAAGCCCCAGTTCGTTCAGGACAACGTCGAGTGCGTTCGCCGCATAGTCGAGTCCTGCGATGACATCGCCGCCGTCTTCGGGTTCCTGGACGGCGACTCTTATGCCGGACCGCCGCAGACGGACGACTTCGCGCCTATCGTGCCGCGCGCCTACAACGCCGCGGGAGTGGCATCCGGCCTCCAGCTCGTGGGCGTGTACCACAAGGTCCGGCTGCCCAACTATGGGGTCTTCGACGAGGACCGCTACTTCAAGCCCGGAGACCGGTGCCCCGTCTACATCGTCAACGGCACCTCCGTAGGGGTCAACGTCTGCGAGGACATCTGGTATCCCGACGGGCCGATGACGACCCAGAGCCGGGCGGGCGCCGAGGTCATCGTCAACATCAACGGCTCGCCGTTCCATGCGGGAAAAGGGGCCGAACGCCAGGGCATGCTCTCGCGCCGCGCCGCCGACAACGGGGTATTCGTCGCCTATGTGAACATGGTCGGCGGCCAGGACGAGCTGGTGTTCGACGGAGGCAGCATGGTCTTCGACCCGTCCGGACAGCCGATCGTGCAGGG
>JADFHV010000049.1 GCA_022566975.1 Chloroflexota bacterium | reverse complement strand
CCAGACCAACGGCGGAACGGCGTCCATGCGGGGGAGGAGATGCTGAGACTCACGGTGGAAGACAACGGCATCGGCTTCGACGAGACGTACCTGGACCGCATATTCACCGTATTCCAGCGCCTGCACGGCAGGGGAGAATACGAGGGCTCGGGTGTCGGCCTGGCAATATGCCGCAAGATCGTCGAGCGTCACGCCGGGACCATAACGGCCGAGAGCGAGCGCGGCCGCGGTTCCACCTTTATCGCCACCATACCCGTCAACCAGCGCCCCATCGACCATCCGGGTGAGGAGGAGCAGCCGTGGGCCAAGACGGAAGGCCCATCACCATACTGATGGCCGAGGACGACCCGGAAGACAGGCTGCTGGCCAGGGAGGCCCTGGCCCAGGCGCGATTGGCCAACGACCTCAGGTTCGTAGAGGACGGGGAGCAGCTGATGGACTACCTCAACCACCGCGGCCGGTACATGGACATCGCCGACTCCCCAAGGCCGGGCCTGATCCTCCTGGACCTCAACATGCCAAAGAAGGACGGCCGCGAGGCCCTCCGGGAGATCAAGACCGACCCCCAGTTCCGCCGGATCCCGGTGGTGGTCCTGACCACCTCCAAGGCCGAGGAGGACATCTTCCGGACCTACGACCTGGGCGCCAACTCCTTCATCGTCAAGCCGGTCTCCTTCCAAGGCCTGGTCGAAGTCATGAAGACTCTTAGAAGATACTGGTTCGAGATAGTCGAGATTGCGGGCGATGGCTACAACCGCTGAGCGCGACGTGACCGCACTCCGTGTCCTCATAGTAGACGACGACGAGGACGACTTCGTCGTGGCCCAGAGCCTCCTCTCCCAGATCGAGGGCCAGCAATTTGAAGTCGAGTGGGCAGCCACCTACGAGGACGGGCTGGAGGCCATCGGGCGTGGCCAGCACGACGTCTACCTGCTGGACTTCCATCTGGGAGCACGGACCGGCCTAGAGCTTCTCCGGGAGATCGTCTCCAGCGGGCGTAAGGCCCCCGCCATCTTGCTGACCGGGCAGGGCGACCAGGACATAGACGTAGAGGCCATGAGGGCCGGCGCCCTGGACTACCTGGTCAAGGGCCGTATCGACTCGGCCTTGCTGGAGCGCTCCATCCGCTATGCCGTCGAACGCAATAGAGTAGAGAGGCAGCTGGAGGAGGCCATCGACGACCTCGAGGACGCCCTGGCCAATATCAAGACCCTGCGGGGCCTGCTGCCCATCTGCTCGGTGTGCAAGAGCATCCGCGACGACAAGGGCTACTGGAACCGGCTGGAGTCCTACGTCCGTGACCACTCTTCCGCCGAGTTCAGCCATGGAGTCTGCCCCAATTGCGCGAGTCAACTCTACCCCGATCAGTACCGGGCTATGTTCTCCGCCGGTGAGGAGAAGAGGGCCGATACGCGGACGTCCGGGCACGGGACTGGGGTCCGGTGACGGCGGCCGCGCGAGATGCACGTACGGTCTAACCGCCGGCCTCTGCGGCCGCCCGCGCCACGCGGAGGAGCGTCTCGTGGTCACCCCCGTCATCGGGAAACGAGCTCCGGCCTATGCTTGCCGCGAGATTCGCTAGGCGCAAACGCTCTGCCACCGCGGAGACCTCTTCTCTCGTGGTCTCGGGCAGGATTACGGCGAACTCGGCACGGCCGACTCTACCTATGATGTCGCCTGGGCGCATCTCCCCCTTCAGGGCCCCCACAAGCGACTTCAGCACTCCCTCCCCGGCGTCGTCCCCGTCGCCAAGTGTGTAGCTCTCGAAGTGGTCGATCTCCGCGACGAGGAGGCTGCAGACGTGGCCGCGCCACTTGGACCTGGCAAGCTCGGTCTTGAGGGACTGAATCAACAGGGTGGCGTTAAAGACCTCGGTGGCCCCATCTACGGCGGCGGCAGAAGACGGTCCGGCCGGTCCGGCGGCCGCAGGTCTGTTCAAAGCCAGCACCTTAGCGACCGTTACCTGGATCACGTCGACGTTGAAGGGTTTGGTGACATATTCAGCCGCGCCCATACCGATCAACCTCACCGCCGTGTCGGCTGAGGGATAGCCCGTAATCACGACCACTGCGACGTTGGGATCTATCTCTTTGGCCCCCTGAAGCACCTCTGTTCCGTCAATATCCGGCATCACGATGTCGGTAAGGATCAGATCGAAGCGCTGCTTGTGAAGAAGAGTCAACGCCGCCCTACCACCCTCGGCGGTGGTCACCTCGTAGCCTTCGGGCACCAGGATCTGTTCGAGCAGGTCCCGCATGGACTTCTCATCATCCACCACCAGTATCCGGGCCGGCTGGTCTGCGCGGTTGTTGTCCTGACTCATATCAATCAACAGAAGCTCCTTGTGGACTGGGACTGGCGCAGGGCGTAGTCAGGCCGCGTTCTCGCTATCCACTCAATCACAGAGCCTTTAGGCCATCATCGGTATGGGCCACTAACTCCGATAGGCACCAGCCCGCAGTCGGGCCGGCGCTCAAGTCGCCAGGATGCAGTTTCAGGGCACCGTTCTGGCCACTCCTCCCTGCGTTTACGCCCAGCGACCGCGCCAGACGGCGTTGTCCGATCGGGGAAATCCCGGTAGAATCACCTAAAGCTCATGCTCATAATTGAATGGTCCTGGCGAGCGCCCCTGAGCACGTTCAAGTAACCGGTCCAGCCCACAAGCCTGAGAGGAGATAACGATGGACTGCCCACGATGCAGCGTCCCGCTCGAGCACAGAGACTACAAGGGGATCGAGGTCGACAGGTGCCCGCAGTGCGAAGGCCTCTGGCTCGACCATCCGGAGCTGGACCAGCTCGAGGACACCGTCATGGACGACGACCCGTCCAAGGGCACGATGGTCTACGCGGTGCGGCCCAGCGACATCTCCTGCCCCAAGTGCGACGGCCCAATGAGGATATTCAACTACCGCGCGTACAATCTCCCCATCGACGAGTGCGAGAGCCAGCACGGCTTCTGGCTTGACGGCGGGGAGGAGAAGCGCGTCTTGGAGCTGATGAACCAGCGTATGAAGGACCTGAAGCGCTCCGGGCGGGCCGAAGAGGACTGGGGAAAGCTCCTGAAGGGGTTCAAGTCCAGGTCCTTTTCCGACAAGATCAAGGGGTTGTTCCGCTAGCCGGTCTCTACACCCTGAGAGCAGCCACGAGATGGATAAAGCTGACGACTGGGCCGCCGCCGACATGATGTCGTTGATGCAACAGATCGGCGTCGCTCCGCCTCCCGATGCAAGCTAGGAGATAGCCACGTGTTCGAGGGATTTACCAGGTCTCGCGTCAAGACCCGAGACACCGAGATCCACCTGGTGCATGGCGGGGACGGCCCCGCGGTCTTGTTGCTGCACGGCTACCCCCAGACCCACGTGATGTGGCACAAGGTCGCTCCCTCACTGGCCGAGAGGTTCACGGTCGTTGCAGCCGACCTGCGCGGGTATGGAGACAGCGGTAAGCCCGCGTCGAACGGGGACCATATCGTCTACTGCAAGCGGACGACGGCCAGAGACCAGATCGAGGTAATGGACGAGCTCGGCTTCGGACAGTTCCACGTCGTCGGACACGACCGCGGCGCCCGTGTAGGCCACCGCATGGCCCTGGACTACGCCGACCGTGTCGCGAGTCTCACGTCCCTCGACGTCGTGGCGTCCCAGGCCGCCTTCGAAAACATGGACAGCGACCTGTCCTTCGCCTGGTTCCACTGGCACCTCATGCGTCAGCCCTCACCCCTGCCGGAGACCCTGATCGGGAGCAACGCGAAGTTCTACCTGGACTTCGTGCTGGAGCGCTGGACCGCCGTGGAGGGCGCCATCACCGACGAGGCCTACGCCGAGTACCTGCGCTGCTTCAGCGACCCCGAGACGGTCCGCGCCACCTGCGCGGACTACCGCTCCGTGGAGCTCGACCTGGTCCACGACGAGGAGGACAGAGGGCGAAAGATCGAGTGTCCGATGCTGGTGTTGTGGGGCAGCAACATGGCCAAGAGGCCGGGGTGGCAGACCGGCAGAGCGCTGGACATGCTCACGACCTGGCGTGAGCGCGCCGTCGACGTGCGTGGCCACGGCATCGACTGCGGACACTTCCTGGCCGAAGAGGCGCCCGAAGAGACGGCCGCGGAGCTCCTGGCCTTTCTTCTGGACAGCCGAAAATAAGAGCCGTGCCGGCGTACCGAACGTCGCGTCCGCCCCTCTGGTCCTCACGGGACACCGTTGATAGCTCCGTACCTGCGTCACGGTCAGCTGCCCTGACGCGCGCCGATCTCGGACCGAAGAAGCTCCTTGACGCCCGGTCCTCCCGTCAGGCTCAGCCACACCGGCCCGCCCTCCGGCTCTACCTCCAACGCGAATTTGAAAAAGGCGCAGCAGAGCCTCTCCAACGAGACCCACTCCGCAAGCCTCACGATAGACGCGCTCTCGCTGCTCACCCGGAACGCGTAGCCATCGTCCAGCTCCTTCATCTCCTCAACCTGACTCACGAACTCACCGGTCAACGTCTCATAGCGCTGCTTGCGCTCCGAGTCGAATACCCCCGGCCCGCGTTCGCACACCAGACCCAAGTTACCGCCTTCGTTCGACATCCTCGTCACCTCCCTGTTTCTCTATTGCAGTGACCTGCTATATCCTGTATACAACTTCAAGTCGACTTTAAGTCAAGGGGGTGTGGCTTGACGCGCCGAGGCGCATCGCTCAGCATCGGCGAGGTGGCCCGGCAGAGCGGGCTGCGGCCGTCGGCGATCCGATATTACGAGAGCATCGGCCTGGTCCCGGAGCCGGAGCGAAGGAGCGGTCAGCGCCGCTTCGAGGTCTCGGTCCTGGGACGGCTCGCGCTCATTCGCGCGGCCCAGGGCGCGGGCTTCACCCTGAACGAGCTCCGCACGCTGTTCGACGGCTTCCCGAAGCACACCACGGCATCCGCGCGTTGGCGGACCCTCACGGCCGTGAAGCTCCCCGAGATCCAGGAGCTCATCGACCGCGCCCAGAAGATGAAGGGTTGGCTTGAGCTACTTGCGCACTGCGAATGTTCCGACCTCGAGGCTTGAGGGGAAGCGGTTCGGCGTGCCCGAACAGAGCTTGATCGAGGCCACTGACATCGAAGGCGCCCGGGCGATCAAATCGGCCCGGGCCATTACCCGCTCGCCATTATGCCGTCCCACAGGACCCTTTGCGCGATGGTTCCATGAGTGACGTAGACAGACTGCTGAGCGCATTCGCGTCCGGGTCGCTTGTGCGCCCCTCGGCCGGGGTGACCAGCATCGTCGATCTGGCACGCGCCGTCGCCATGCTGGCCGGCGCCGAGGGCGTCCGTATAGGTCAGCACGCCACCGAGCTGGCCGAGATGATCGGTCCGTCCGACCATCTCATCTTCGTCCTGGCCGATGGCGTTGGGCTATCGATGATGGAGCAGCTATCTTCGGACTCCTTCCTCTTGACTCACCTCGCGGCCGAGATCATGACCGTCTTCCCTTCCACGACCGCCGTGGCTCTGACTACGCTCGCCACAGGCGAGTGGCCCACCAGGCACGCCGTCACAGGGTGGTGGACCCATCTCCCGGAGATGGGCTCGGCCGCGGCCATCCTTCCGTTCACTCGGCGCTCGGACAAGCGGCCCCTGGACCAGCTAGGGGTGACCCCCGAGCACGCCTTCCCCTTTCCCGCGCTCACCGCCGGCGCAGACCGGGACCCTCTCTCCCTGCTGCCCGAGCGGATAGCCGGCAGCGTCTACTCGGCATATGCCGGCGGCGGTCACGAGAGGCGCGGCTACCGGGGCCTTCGGCGGGCGGTGGACATCGCGGTCGCCAGAACACGAGACAGCGAAGGCCCGACCTACACCTACATCTACACGGACCGTGTGGACGCCGTGGCGCACAGGCGCGGCTCCGCCCACGAGCTGGTACATGCAGCGCTGGTCCAGCTGGACCGAGAGCTTGCCAGACTGCATCGCGGCCTCGACGGTCGTGGCGTGATCGTCGTGAGCGCCGATCACGGCTTTCTGGACGCACCCAGGGAAGCTCGACACCAGATCACGGCCTCCGACCCCGTGCTGGCCGACCTGCGATTCCCGCCCTCGGGAGATGCCAGGGTGATGTATCTTCACGTGAGCCACGGAGCGGAAGACCGGGTCCGAGAGCTTTTCCAGAAGAGATTCGGGGGACGGTTCTTCCTTATCAGCGCCGACGAGGCCGACGCCCTCGAGCTCTTCGGACCGGGCCCCATGTCGCGTGAGACCCGGAGCAGAATCGGCGACCTCGTCGCGATTTCGTGCGGGCCCGACGTCATCGCCTACCAGCCCGGTCGCGGGCCAGCCCGGCTAATGTCCCAAGAGTCTCAGCACTCCGGGCTCACCCCTCAGGAGATGCGTGTCCCGCTGGTCGTCGCCTGAAGAGCGGCTAGCTGGCTCCGAAGAGTCTCCGAGGCGCCGGCCCATCGGCACCGTCGACGGTCTTGAGACGTGCCCGGCCGTCTGGTAGCATTCCCCGTACGTGCAGGTGTCTAGAGCCTTCGATCGCCTAAAACGAGGAGCGTGCTGCGATGGTAGAAGAGTTCGAGAAGGCCGAAGTCCGCCCCGAGTTCAAGATGCCCCCGCCCATCCCCTTCCCAGAGCACGAGCTCACCGACGATCAGGTCCTCGATGAGGTCCGCGAGATCCTGGGCAAGAACCCATACGAGATCGAGAAGAACTTCGGCGTCAGCTACGTCGGGCCGCCGCATCCCATCAGCAGGCGCGTCGCCGAGCTGGCGGCCGGGACCTTCTTCGTCGAGTGGGCGGGCGAGATGCAACCGGGGCCCATGCAGTTCGAGAGGGAGGCCGTGCGCATGATGGCGTCTCTCCTTGGAAAGCCCGACGCCGTGGGCTTCATCACCAACGGCGGAACGGAGTCGAACATCTCGGCGATGCGGCTGGCGCGTAACCTGGCGTCCGTCAGCCGGCCTGAGATCATCATGCCCGAGTCCGGCCACTACAGCTTCCGCGCCGGTGCGGAGCTCCTGGGGATCACGCTGCGCGAGGCGCCCCTGGGCGACGACCACATGCCGGACATGGACTATGTCGAGAGCCTGGTCAACGACAACACCGTCGCTCTGGTCTGCACGGCTCCGGGAGGCGCCTTCGGGTTGATGGACCCGGTGGAGGAGTTCGCCGAGCTGGCCCAGCGCAAGGGCGTCTACCTGCACGTAGACGGCGCGTTCGGCGGCTTCTTCCTGCCCTTCATGCGGGAGCTCGGACGCGACGTGCCCCCATTCGACTTCACCCTTCCGGGCGTAAGCTCCATCATGACCGACGGCCATAAACTGGGGATGATGCCCGTCTCTACCGGCTTCTTCCTCGTTCGAGACGAGGAGATGCTTCAGGCGATCCCGACTGAAGACACGATGATCCACAACCTGACGGCCACCAAGAACGGTGAGCGCGCGGCGACCGCATGGGCGGTGCTCCGGCGTCTCGGACGGGAGGGATACCGCGAGGCCGCCCGCCACGTCCTCGAGATCGTGGACTTCATCTCCGACGGCGTGAAGGAGATCGAGGGACTCCGGCTGGTGGTCCCTCCGTTCATAACGCTCGTGAGCATCACCTCCGACGTCTACGACATGGGGAAGGTCCACCAGGAGATGCTCGAACGCGGATGGGGGCACATGTACGGCACCCACCAGGGCATCGAGTATATCCGGCTGTCCGTCCACCAGTCCCGCGACATGGAGCACGCCCGCCAGTTCCTCCGCGCGCTTGAGGACTCGGTCGACGCCGTCCGGGCGCAGATGTAGATGAATACCAGGCCGCGGGTCGGCCCGAAGGCCACACCACCACGGTAGATGGTCTGGCCCCTCGACGAGCTCAGGGCAGGCTCTTCAGGGCCAAGCGGGCAATCTCATACGTCAGGATGCCCCTGCGGCGGAATATGTCATTCTGAGTCCCGACGGGGGTCGGGACGAAGAATCTAGGGCGGTTCGCTAAAGAGTCGGGCGTCGCCTAAACTCAGACCACCTGAGACCCTTCACGGAGTTTATCCAGAGCAAAGCCGAAGGGGTCAGGGTGACACGGGAGATTGTGCGCGCGGTATCTGGGAACATCTTCGGGCGAGCATCAGCGGGCGGAGCCGCCGTTCGACTCAACCAGGAGGGATGACAAGATGACCGAAGAGATGACCGGCAAGGTCCTGACCGTCAGGGGGCCTATCGAGCCGGACGACCTGGGCACCACCATAATGCACGAGCATCTCTTCATCGCTCTACTAAAACAGGTGGCGCCCGATGAGAACACCCCCACGTCCGATCTGGCCCTCTGGGACCAGAAGCTGACGCTGGAGAACCTCCACCTGGCCCGGGAGAGGAAGCCCATCCTCGACAACTGGGTGCTGTCCGACGAGCGGCTCGCCATAGACGAGGCGATGGAGTACCGCAAGCTGGGCGGCGACACGATGGTGGAGGTCACCAGCACCGGCATACACCGGGACCCGGTGGGCCTGCTCCGGGTCTCCAACGCCACGGGACTCAACATCGTCATGGGCGCCGGCTGGTACCAGAAGCTGTACCACCCGGACAACATGGACGAGCGCACCGTCGAAGACATGGCGGAGGAGATCATTCGAGACATCACCTTCGGCGTGGGTGAAACAGGCATCCGCTCCGGCATCATCGGCGAGGTGGGCATCCAGGGCGGTCCCATAGAGCCCAACGAGGTCAAGAGCATCCGTGCGTCGGTGCGGGCCAGCCGGGCCACCGGCGCCGCCATCTCGTTCCATCTGGGCGGCCAGGGCAGGGAGAAGCTTCAGACCATGGCGATCATGGACGAGGAGGGTGTGGACCGCTCCCGGGTCATCTTCGGGCACAGCGACGGCTCCGCCGCCGACGTGCCTCTATTGCTGGAGCTCCTCGAGCATGGCGTATACATACAGTTCGACAACATGGGGCGAGTTGGGGTCCCCCTTGATCTGACTCCCAGGGCCGAGGGGATCGGGTTTACTCTGCCGTTGACCGCCCTCGTAGCCGAAGCCATACCGAAGCTGATCGAAGCTGGTTACGCCGACCGCATCCTCCTCTCACAGGACGTCTGCACGAAGGTCCAGCTCAAGGCCTACGGAGGCACCGGCTACTCCTATATCCTGGAGACGTTCCTGCCGCACCTGCGCGCCCGGGGAGTGAGCCGGGAGCACATCCACATGATGATGGTCGACAACCCCAGGCGCGCCCTAACCCTCACGGAGCCGGTGGCATAGGCCTCAGGGGCCGATGCACAGCAGCAGCTTCAGAGATATGGGGAGTCCAGATTCAGCCCTCAACATGTCTCCGCATGAGACATGTGACGAGCTTTCAAGACCGGACACTAGCTTCGTGCGGCCATAAGGGACCAATGAGCACCAAAAAGAGAGCCGACCTTCTGGAGGCCGGCGAGAGCTTCGAGCCCCTCCAGTTCACCGTAACCGACGAGTTCAACGAGACCTACCTCCATGCGGAGGAGGACGTCCGTCCACGATATATGGACGGCCCCGATGGAGGGCTTGTCCATCCATCCCTCCTCATCAACCGGAGCCAGCACATGCTAAGCCCCTCCTTTTACCTGGAGCCGGGCATGGCGGCCGTGCTGACCCACAACGAGGTCCACTTCAAAAGTCCCGGCAGGGTGGGCAGGACCTTCACGGTGACGTTCGACGTCGTGGATACCTACGAGCGACGGGGGAGACCCTACCAGGTCGTGGAGTCCATGATAGTCGACGACACCGGCACGGAGGTCATGCACAGAAAGACGACCTACACCCACGTTGGCGGGCCATTTCCAGGAGGGAAGGAGAGTTGACCGGCATGACCACCGTCACCGCGGACACCGTTCAAGGCCACGAGGCCACGGGCGGGACCAAGACCGTCACGTCTCTCCGGACCTGGCTCTTCTCCGGCGGCTGGCCGCCGGGAGACGGGTGGCCGGCCAAGAACATCCACACCGACCTGGAATTCGCCCAGGGCAGCGGCCTCCCGGCCAGAAATGCCGCCGGCGCTATGATGGAGGGATACATCGCGGAGCTGATGATCGATATGTTCGGCCCCGGCTGGCTGTCCACCGGCTCCTACAGCGTCAAGTTCATCCGCACCGTCGACATCGGCGACCGCGTGACCTCCAGGGCCCGGATCACCGCCCGGAGACCCGAAGCCGACGGCACGGCCTTCGAGGCCGACCTGTGGTGCGAGAATCAGCACGGCGACAAGGTCGTCGTCGGCTCCGGCACCGGCCGGGTCGACGGCTAGCGTTCTGTCACACGTACTACGCTGGCTTCGAGGCGTCCTCAGACCCCCTCTCTAACTCTCCCCCGC
>JADFHV010000048.1 GCA_022566975.1 Chloroflexota bacterium | reverse complement strand
TCGATCATCTCCTCCAGTTCGCCGAGATTGATTGCACTGCTGATGTGGAACGGCCCGCTCCTGAGCCGAGTGAGCTCCTTGAGATGGCCGCCGCATCCAAGGGCCTGGCCGAGGTCGTGGGCTAGCGATCGCATGTAGAAGCCCCGACCGCAGGTTACCTCCACGGTGGCCGTGGGAGGTGACCACTCCACAAGCTCGACCCGGGAAGTCTCTACTCTACGGGGCTCTCTCTCCACGTGGATGCCGGCGCGGGCGAGATCGTAAAGGCGCTTGCCCTGTCTCTTGAGGGCGCTGTACATAGGCGGGACCTGGTCAATGACGCCTTCGAAGCGCTCCAACGACCGCTCTACCTCTGCGGCGGTGACGCTCGAAGAGTCCGCCTGGTCGGTTACCTCGCCCAGGGCATCGTAGGTGTCGGTGCTAACTCCCAGCTCGATTGTAGCGCGATACTCTTTCGTCCCTGCGACAAGGTACTCCATTACTCGGGTGGCCCGCCCCAGGCAAACCGGGATCACCCCGGTGGCCACCGGGTCCAGAGTACCGCCGTGGCCCACCTTGCGGAGTCCGGTACCTCGCTTGACGCGGCGCACCACCTCCATGGACGTGATGCCGTAGGGCTTGTCGACGTTGAGAATCCCGCTCACCGGGGCCCGTGCGCTGTCCAAGGTTACGCCTGCTCCTGGGCGTCGTACGGTGCCAGGTCCCTGATTCTCTCGAGCATCTCGGCGCCTTGCTCGATGGACTCGTCGAGGCGGAACTCGAGGGTAGGGACTGCCTTAAGAGTGAGCTGTTGGCGGATGCTCCTGTGAATGAAGCCCCTGGCGGACTTCAGGGCCGTCAGGGTGCGCTTCTTGGCATCCTTGTCTCCGAGCACGCTGACGAAGACTCTGGCGCGCTTCAGGTCCGGCGAGCTATCCACGTGTGTGATGCTCACGACCGATGAAAGCCTGGGGTCCTTGAGCTCAATCGTCAGCACCCGGCTGATCTCCTGACGTAGGAGCGCGTTGACGCGGTCCATCCGTCGGGTCATGGGGGGACCTCTCGCGTAGCGGTGCTGGAGTTCGTCGGGGCGTGGAAGGGCTTAATGGGCCAGCTGGGAGCGGTGGGCTTCCAGGATATCTCCCTCCTGGTAGTTGTCAAACCCCTCGAGGCCGATGCCTCCCTCGAAGCCTGTGGTAAGTTCCCTGACGTCGTCTTTGAAGTGTTTCAGGCTCGATATGGTCCCGGCGAATATCTGTTCCCCGCCGCGCAGCACGTGGATCGTGGCGTCTCTCGCCAAGCGCCCTTCGTTGACGGCGATACCCGCCACGTTGCCCCTTCTGCTGATGGAGAAGACTGCCCGAACGGTGGCGCGGCCCTCTACGATGTCCTCGTAGACGGGCTCGAGGAGGCCCTCCAGGGCCTTTGCCACATCGTCGATCAGGTCGTAGATGACATCGTAATAGCGTATCTCGACGCCCTGCTGGTTGGCCAGGGCACGGGCCCCCTGCTCTGGGCGGCTGTTGAAGCCGAGGACAATGGCCTCTGAGGCCGCCGCGAGCAGAACGTCGCTCTCGGTGATGCCCCCACTAGAGGCGTGGATTACAGTAACCCTCGTCTCTTCGCTGTTGAGTCCTTCGAGGGAGCGGCGTACGGCGTCTATCGTTCCCTGGACGTCCGTCTTCACGATCAGGTTCAGCGCCTTCGTCTCACCCGACTCGATACGTGAATGCACGTCTTCGAGCCTCGGCCCAGCGGTCCGCAGCGCCTTTCCCCTCTCGTTCGTCTCGGCCATCTGACGGGCCGTCTTCTCGTCGGGGGCCACGATGACCGTTTCACCTGCGTCCGGCAGGCTGTCTAAGCCCAGCACCTCGACCGGATATGATGGTCCAACATCCTTGACGGGGTTGCCCCTGTCGTCGAACATCGCCCTGACCCGCCCCCTGATGCTGCCCGCCACAAGGTTGTCGCCGACGCTGAGCTTGCCGGTCTGCACCAGTATGGTGGCTACGATGCCTCTCCGCTTGTCTGTACGCGCCTCGACCACCACGCCTTTTCCAGCTCGGTTGGGGTTGGCCCTGAGCTCGGCTACCTCGGCGACCACGAGGAGGTTCTCGAGCAGGTCGGTAACGCCGTCTCCCTTCAGCGCCGAGACAGGGACGGCGACGACGTCGCCTCCCCACTCCTCTATCAACAGGTCGTGCTCAGACAGCTGGCGTTTGACCCTTTCCAGGTCGGCGTCTGCCTTGTCCACCTTGTTGATCGCGACGACGATAGGAACGTCCGCCGCCTTGGCGTGGGCGATGGCCTCGATCGTCTGGGGCATAATGCCGTCGTCCGCCGCCACCACCAGGACCGCGATGTCCGTGATCTGGGCGCCCCTGGCCCGCATGGCGGTGAACGCCTCGTGGCCCGGGGTGTCTACGAAAGTGATCGGATTGCCGTTGAAATCGACCTGGTAGGCCCCTATGTGTTGCGTGATGTTGCCCGCCTCGGTAGCGACCACGTTGGTCTGACGGATCGTATCCAGCAGAGTCGTCTTACCGTGGTCCACGTGCCCCAGGATGGTGACGATTGGGGGTCTCGGCTCGAGAAGGTCCGCGTCTTCCTCCTCCCCTTCGGCCACAGCACCCTGCCTAGGCCCATCTTTCTTCTCTGCCAGGGAAAGTATGCTGAAACCGAACATCGGCATGACGATGCTTGCGATACTGTGCTCGACGACTTCGTTAACCGTGAGCATGTACCCGTTGCGCATGAACTCCTTGATCACCTCAACAGGGCCCACGCCCATGAGGTTCGCGAGGTCACTGACGGTCAAGGCGCCCGGCACCTCTAACGGCCGCAGCCCCTCGGGTTCGACGCCGCTCGCCTCTTGGACAGCGGCGGTGCTTGGCTCACTAGACGCTTCGGATCTGCTCGTCATGCGGTCTCCTGGTCATCGCGGGTTACCAACTCGTTGATGCCTCCACAGGTCAACTCCAGGCGCCCAACGCCTATACGGATGCGGCCAGTTGGGCCCAGTTATCGTCCGAGATCTCGGTCCGTAGTGCGTGTTCGAGGCGTCCCCGGCTGAGGTTGGACCCGTTGCAAGAGGCGTCCCTGCAGACATACGTGCCTCGCCCGGGCATCTTTCCAGTCGGGTCTATCGACACGGTGCCCTCGCGCGACGCTACGATCCGGTCAAGCTCCCTCTTTGGAGCTTTGGTCCCACAAACTACGCAGCTTCTGATGGGTACGTGTCGCCCGCGCGCCGCCTTCACCCTACCGGCGTCTCCGTCCGGCCTTTGGCTTACGCCTCCGGCTCCTGCCACCGTCCCCAGAGCGCCCGCGTCTGGCCATGACACCGCCCCGGAGCCCGGCGATCTCTTCCGCGAACCGGATACGGCCCGGCTCGACGGGCTCAGACCGCCTCAGGGACCATATGTCTTCGGGCAGGTCACGCAGCGAGGCCAGCCGCTCGGTCACTGCGACGGCAGGCTCCCGGTCGGGTTCAGGCACGGGCCCCAGCACCTCTGGTGGCACGGGCGCCTCCGGCTCCTTGGCCGGTTCCTCCTCCGCTGCGGGCTCTTCGGCTACCGGTTCGGCCTCGGCCACGGGTGCCTCTTCGGGTTCCGCTTCAGACGGCGCCTCCTCCGGCACCTCGGCGTCCACGGTCTCCTCTTCAGACACGGGCACCTCGGCCTCGGGCCTCTCTTCAGCCTCGGCGGCTTCCGGCTCCTTCTCGATAACGGCCTCGGTAGGAGCCTCCGCGACAGGCGCCTCAGGTTCCGGCTCTGGAGGCGCCGGCTTGGCCTTGACCTCGGCCGGCAGCAGGCGCAGGGCCTTCAGACGGCCCTGGAGCTCGTCGTAGGACTTCTGGCCGAAGCTTTGTACGGCGAGCAGGTCCTCCTTGGACATCTCGAGGGCCTGGCTTATGGTGGCCAAACCCGCCTTCTTCAGGACGTTCAATGTGCGCGTGGACAGCTCCAGACGCTCCAGCTCGGACTCGGCCGTTGCAGGGGGAAGCTCACCCGGTTTTAGGTCCGCCTCAATGTTGCTCCGGATGTCGACGCTCCAGCCCGTGAGCTTGGCGGCCAGCCTGGCGTTCTGTCCCTCTCTGCCGATGGCGAGCGATAGCTGTCGGTCCGGCACAACGGCGACGGCGGCCTTGGTGTCCGGATCCAGGTCTACGCGCATGACCTGCGACGGATTCAGCGCGTTGGCGATGAAACGCGACGGCTCTTTGCTCCACTCGACGACGTCTATCTTTTCGCCTTGGAGCTCGTTAACGATATTCTGGATCCTGACTCCCCGCAGCCCTACGCAGGAGCCGACGGGGTCGACTCCGTCCTGTCTGGCCCGGACAGCGACCTTGCTTCTGAAGCCGGGCTCTCGGGCGATGGCGACGATCTCGACGGCGCCGTTGTATATCTCGGGGACCTCCATCTCGAAGAGCCGCCTCAGCAGCAGGCTGTCCGCCCGAGATACTATGAGCTCAGGCCCCTTGGCCGAGCGCTCTACCGACTGGAGGAGGACCTTCAGCTTCAGCCCCGGCCTGTACCTGTCGGTCGGGACCTGCTCACTGAACGGGAGCACGGCCTCCGCGCGGCCCAGGTCAACGATCAGCTGCCTCGCCTCCATGCGCTGGATGTTGACCGAGAAGACCTCGCCGGCTCTGTCCGAGTATTCTGCGAAGACGATCTCGCGCTCGGCCTCTCTCAGCCTCTGCATGACCACCTGTTTGGCGGTCTGGGCAGCGATTCGACCGGCCACATGGGGAACGCTGTCCGTGGATATGGCGTCGTCGATCTGTGCCTCGGGGCGGATCTTCTGAGCGTCCTCCAGCGTGATCTCGGTCGCCGGGTCTTCGACCTCCTCGACAACGTTCTTGAGAATGTAAACGCTGATCTCGCCGCTACCGGGGTCCAGCTTTACTGAGACGTTCTGGCCCTCTGTGATGCTGTCCTTCCTGAACGCGGACACTAACCCGGCCTCAATGGCTGAGATAACCGTCTCCCTTGGGAGATTGCGCTCAGCCGCCAGCTGTGTCACGGCCATTAGGAAGTCGCTTTTCATGCGTTCCCCCCCCCAGCTTTTCCTGGATAGCGCGACCCCGTTTAACAAAGAAAGTGGGCCACCCCACTTTCAACTTCAACGACAAAACGAAGTTCGCGAAATCCGTGCTTGAGTATACCATGAGACACTTGAATCTTCAAGCCAACGGGCCCCGATGTCAGCGCCTTCCAGCGCTGACCGAAACGAGGCCAGGATTGCCATAGACACGGCGTGGACTGATAATATGCCATCAGGATGCCGCCGGGCTCCCCCGAGCGCGGTTCCCAGGCCGTTTTCGAATCGGCGGCCACTCACACCGACGAGGTCGGCGCCACGGAACTTGGGGAGAAGCCAGGGGCGTCCGTGGCCGGTGTAATCTAAACTGCGGTACGCATACCAGGCCATCACCAGAGGAGGGATACTGAGCCGCCTGACCGGGCTCTGCCTGGTGCTGGCGGCGGTAGCGGCTACGGCCTGCTCGAGTGGACCCGATGCCCGGGACGAACTGCTGGTCTTCGCCGCGATCAGCCTCGCCGACGCGCTCGCGGAGGTCAAGGTCGAGTTCGACGCTGAGGTCCGCATCACTGTCAGCTATGGCGGGTCTCAGATGCTGGCCCGGCAGATATCCAAGGGTGCCCCGGCGGACGTCTTCATCTCTGCCGGCGAGGTCCCCGTCCGGTCGCTGGTCGAAGAGGGACTGGTCGAGGCCAAGCCCGTCAGCCTGCTCGCCAACAAGCTCGTGGTCGTAACCCGCGCGAACGGCCATCAGATCGAGACGATGGGGCAACTCGCCACCGGCGTGATGGAGAGGATTGCGATGGCGGATCCGGAGCTGGCCCCTGCCGGCGCATACGCAAAGGAGTCGCTGATCAGTCTGGGCCTATGGGAGCAGCTGGAGGGCAAGCTGTTGATCGGAGTTGACGTGCGGGCGACGCTGGTCTATGTGCAGAGGGGAAATGCGGATGCGGCCCTGGTCTATGAGACGGACGCCGCGTCGGCGAGTGACCTGCGGGTTCTCGACATCGTGCCGGCTGACAGCTACTCACCGGTCGTCTATCCGGTGGTCATTGTCGCGAGGTCCAAGAAGAAGGACCAGGCGGCGGAGTTCGTAGAGCTGCTGTTCAGCGACCGAGCGAGGAAGATCTTCCTGCGCCACGGCTTCGCGTTCCCGGAGCCCTAGACCCGAAAGAGGAAGAGCCGCTATTGGACATTTCGATACTGGGGCTTAGCCTGCAGGTTGCGGCCGTGGCGACCGTCATCAACCTGCCGGTCGCCCTCTTCCTGAGCTGGCTGATGGTCAAGAGGAGAGTGCGCGGACGGATCCTGCTGGACATCGTCGTATCTCTGCCGCTGGCGGTCCCACCGGTCGTGGTGGGATACTTTCTGTTGCTCATGCTGGGTCGAGACGGGCCTCTGGGTCGTGGCGTCCATAACCTCATCGGAGTCGATGTGGCGTTTACCTGGGTGGCCGCCGCCCTCGCCTCGGCGGTGGTGTCGTTCCCACTTATGGCCAGGGCGATCATGGTCGCCATGGCCGGTGTGGACGAGCGTTTGGAGATGTCGGCGCGTAGTCTTGGGGCGGGCCTGGTGCGGGTAGCCTTTACCATCACCGTCCCCCTGGCCTACAGGGGCATTCTGGCAGGCATCCTTCTTGGGTTCGTCCGTGCCCTCAGCGAGTTTGGTGCCACCATCATCGTTGCCGGCAACATCCCGGGCCGGACTCAGACCCTCCCGCTGGCCATCTTCACCAATGTCCAGACAGGGAAGGACGACGCGGCCCTCCGGCTGGTCGCCATCACCATCGCACTGGCTGTCGTCACGCTGCTCGTGCACAACTGGCTCCTGGAGCGTACTACACGCCGGGCCTAGACGGCTGCGTGTGAGGAGCGATAAGACGCCGGACGTTATGATGAACGCTCCCCTGCTGGATTTCAGTGTTAGCAAGAGGTTCGAGGGATTCCATCTGGAGTGCCAGGCTACCTTCGACTCGGGGGTGACGGCGGTCTTCGGACCGTCCGGCAGCGGGAAGACCACCCTTCTCAACTGTATAGCGGGGCTGGTGACGCCCGACGAAGGTCACATCGAGGTGCTTGGACGCACCGTCTTTTCGTCCACCGGACGCACTAACCTCCCACCGGAGAGGCGGCGGTTCGGGTATGTGTTCCAGGACGCCGCGCTCTTCCCGCATATGACCGTATACGAGAACATCATGTACGGCTACAAGCTCACGCCGGTAGAGCGACGAAAGACCGATCCGGAGTACCTTGCCGAGCTGTTCCATCTGACGCCGTTGATGGAACGGTCGGTCACCAACCTCTCCGGGGGCGAGCGTCAGAGGGTGGCCCTGGCCCGGGCGCTGGCGACGTCACCGGAGCTGTTGCTTCTAGACGAGCCCGTTGCCTCCCTGGACGTAGGGCTACGGGGTATCATCCTGGAGCACCTCAAACGCTCGTGGCGCGAGCTGGGCACGCCCATGGTCTACGTCTCCCACTCACTCTCGGAGGCGCTGGCCATCGCCGAGAACGCCCTCGTCCTGTCACGGGGCAAGAGGGTCGTCTACGGCAAGACGTCCGAGGTGCTGGTGCACCCGGATGTCTCGAAGATGGCCGACTACGCCACACTCGAAAATCTCGTTGAGGCGACGGTAGTTGCAACCGGCGAGCGTGAAGGCCTGGCCGAGCTCAAGCTGGGAGACGTCGTACTTCTAGCGCCTCGCGTCCGGAGGGACCCAGGAAGCGTGGTGATGATTTCCGTGAGGGCCGGAGATATCATCCTGGCCTTGGACGTTCCTCCACGCATGAGCGCTCGGAACGTGTTGCAGGCGACGGTCGAGGAGATCCACGAGGTCGGCTCCAGGGTGCTCGTGTATGTCGACGTGGGGACCCGTCTGGTGGCGGAGATCACCCCGAGTGCTCTGGAGGAGCTGAGTCTTCGTAAGGGACTGGATGTCTATCTGATACTTAAGACCAACAGCATCACGGTGCTGGACGCCCCGGACGAAGAGGCGGATTCGCCCTCATGACCTCGTCATCGACCGATGGGTCACCCTGGGCCTCCAAAGCCTGCCCGGTAGGGCACAGAGAGAGGAGACAGCAGCCGGCACATAGTGGGCGCTTCCTGCATAGCTCCTTGCCATGGCGCACTATGAGAGCATGGTACTCCGCGAACAGCTCTCGGTCGCTCGGCAGCGCTTCCGTGAACAGCGAGCGGTAGCGGGCATACGAGTCTCTCTCTGGAGCCAGCCCGAGCCGCGAGAAGACCCGCCTCGTGTAAGCGTCGATGACGAAAGCCGGCTTACCCACCGCGTAGAGGAGGATGTCGTCGGCCGTCTCCTCTCCGATACCGTACACACTCAGTAGCTCGTCCCTGAGCTCCTCGGCGTCCTCACATGACATGGAGTCGATGTCGTCGTCGAAACGGAGGCCCAAATATTCGACCAGGGCCTTGAGCTTCCGGGCCTTGGAGTTGTAGTAGCCGCTGGGGTAGACGAGCCTTGCCAGCTCGTCCGTGCTCATCCTCCGGATCGCCTCCGGGGACAGGGCACCTGCGTCCTTCAGGTTCGAGATCGCCTTTCGGACGTTTGACCACGACGCGGCCTGTGTCAGGATGGCGCCGACCATCACCTCAAAAGGGGTGTCGCCCGGCCACCACTGCTGAGGGCCGTAGCTTCTCAGCATCCGATCGTAGACATCCAGGAGCCGGCCCCTTAGTGACGTCATGGCGTCATCATAGGTTGACTGGGACGGGCTGCGAGATCTCCACGCATCTTCTGGTTACCCGACACGCGTAGGCGCGTATCTCGACGCCGTTCGCCATGGCCTGCCGCAGCGTCTCGGAGAACTCGCCATCGGCGGCGTCATTGGGAGAGAAGGAGCGGACGTCTGGCCGCTGAATCACGAACGCCACCGCGGCGCGATGCCCCGCTCCAACCGCCCTCTGCAGCGCTCGCAGGTGCTTCCGGCCGCGGACCGTCGGTGCGTCGGGAAAGAGGCCCACACCGTCCTTCACCAGTGTGACCGACTTGGCCTCGATGTAGCAAGGTCGCGACGCCCCCGTTAGCTCCAGGTCGATCCGGCTCTCATTCAACATTACCTCGCGCCGGACCTGGCCGTAGCCACGAAACTCTGGGAGCCGTCCCTGCTCGATGGCCTCCGCCAACAGAGGGTTGGGGAGACGGGCGTCGGCTGATACCAGGACGCCGTTCACCTCCACGAGCGTGAGGTCATAGGCGGTCTTACGGTCGGCAGCGGCCGGTGCGGGGGTCAGGAAGACCGGCGTGCCTGGGACGAAGAGCTCCCTGAGGCGACCCGAGTTGGCGACGTGTGCCAACACCTCTCCACCATCCAGTCGCACCAGGGCCAGGAACCTGTTGGGCCTGTCGACAAATATGGCTTCACGTAAGTCGTGGTCCAATCTCAACTGCAAACCTCAGGAATGGAGATGTTAGCATCGGCTCGTGACGGGTACAACTTGTCCTATCCGCGCTGCAAGCCTAAACTTGACATTGAGGAAATTGAAGAGGGACTACTTTGGCCTCCTTTGCTGACCGACTGGCCCGCACAATGAAGAAGAACAAGAGTCTTCTCTGCGTTGGACTGGACCCCGACCCCGATCTTATGCCAATCAGCGATGTATTCGAATTCAATCGTCGTATTATCGATGCAACCGAAGACCTGGTCTGCGCGTACAAGCCCAATCTGCCGTTCTACGAGGCGTTGGGCGTCGATGGGCTGCGGGCGTTAGAGAAGACGGTCGCGCACATACGTGAGGTCGCTCCGCACGCGTTAGTGCTGGGCGACGGCAAGCGAGGAGACATCGCATCCACCAACGTCAAATACGCCCGCGCGCTGTTCGACGTATGGGGGTTCGATGCGGTCACGGTCAACGGCTATGCTGGCGGCGAGTCTCTGCAGCCATTTTTCGACTACGCCGACCGGGGCGTATTCGTCTGGTGCCGTTCGTCCAACCGAGGTTCGAAGGAGCTCCAGGACCTCCGGCTCTCGGACGGTAACGAGACCGCGACTCTCTACGAGTGGGTGGCTAAGTGTGCCGTTGAGTGGAACAGCCTGGGCAACGTAGGGCTTGTGGTGGGAGCCACTTACCCAGAAGAGCTCGCGCGGGTCCGAGCCGTTGCGCCCGGCATGCTTATCCTGATCCCCGGTGTCGGTGCGCAGAGTGGAGAGCTCGATGCGGCAGTAAAGAGCGGCCTGGATGGCGAGGTCCCCAACATACTTGTAAGCTCCTCCCGCGGGATCACGTACGCGTCACGAGACGAGAGGGACTTCGCGCAGGCGGCGCGTGGGGCGGCCGAGAATCTGAGAGA
>JADFHV010000047.1:9895-10341 GCA_022566975.1 Chloroflexota bacterium | reverse complement strand
TCCGTCTCTTCTACAGCAAAAAAGGCCCCGACTTCTCGGGGCCGGACGGGAGTATTGTAGCACAGGGGGGTAACACCGCCACAAACCGTTCCCAGCTAGGTACTGGCCCAACGTCTCTATCGACAGGGCCAGTAGATCTGAGCGATCGACGAATCAGAGGCCCTTATTAAAGGGAGTTTGTATACAATGCATTGTTATTAAAGGGGCCTTACTGTATGATTTTAATAAGCGGTGGTTCTTGTAGTGTTAGCAAAGGCCGCTTTAGTAACCGAGAGAACGGCTCCTCGACCGAGACCAGGAGGGAAGATGGTATCCAGAAGCACGGCTCGGTCTGGGCGCTCTGGACAGTACATCACCCAGTCCGGAGGATATCGGGCGTTCGTTCCTAAGCCCCTACCCCCCGAGCCTCCCCTCCAAAAGGACGACGACCTTTTTGTCCTTCATTC
>JADFHV010000047.1:0-9885 GCA_022566975.1 Chloroflexota bacterium | reverse complement strand
GCGGACCAAGCGCTGGGACGGTTGGATGCATCGGCCGACATGCTTCCTAATCCTGACCTATTCGTAACCATGTACGTGAGAAAAGAAGCGGTCCTAAGCTCCCAAATCGAAGGTACCCAGGCTTCACTGGCAGACGTCCTGGAATACGAAGCAGCACGGTCTCGCAGCAAACCGGGCACCGATGTTGTCGAGATCGTTAACTACGTCGATGCGATGAATTACGGGTTGGACAGGTTGGAGAGTCTACCACTCTCCAATCGACTGCTGAGGGAGATCCACGGGAGGCTCCTCGCTGGAGTACGAGGATCAGAGAGATCACCCGGTGAATTCCGAACCTCCCAGAACTGGATTGGTGGGGGACTGACAACGCTCTCAGAGGCCGTATACGTCCCTCCGCCGCCACATGAGATGGAACGGGCAATAGGGCAGCTCGAAGAGTACATGCACAGCGAGGTGCCCGAGTCCGTACTGGTCAGGACCGCCCTGATCCACAGCCAATTTGAAACGATCCATCCATTCCTCGACGGGAACGGTCGCGTCGGGCGACTTCTGATCACGTTCTTCCTGTGTCAGCAGGGGGTCCTGCGGCGACCTCTCCTCTACCTGAGCGCCTACTTCAGACAGCATCAGCAGGAGTATTACGACAGGCTCCAGGCTGTGCGAGACTCCGGGGCCTGGGAGGGATGGTTGAAGTTCTTTCTGACCGCCGTTTGGGAAGTAGCGACGGAGGCTTCTGCTTCGGCGCGCGATATAGTAGCAATGCGCGAGGAGCACCGGCAGGTCATACAAGACCTTGTGCCCGGGTCGGTGAATGGCCTAGAGTTGCTAGACCGCCTTTATCGACAGCCCTATGTCAGTGTGCCGGGAGCAGCGGAACTCCTGGATGTCTCGTACCCCACGGCGAATTCTCTGATTGGGCGTCTCGAGGAGCTTGATTTGCTCGAGGAGATCACGGGGCGGGAGCGCTACCGTATCTTCAGGTACGGCCCATACCTTCGCCTGCTGAACACGGAAGTGCAGAGAGTCGCGTCGACCTAGAATGTGCCTCGCGTTAGGTGGCTACGCTCTTCGTGAACCGGAAGTGGAAGTCGGCGGCGACGTAGGTGCCGCCCCAGAGCTTCCGCTGGCCCACGTTGTCTAAGGAGACCAGCCGTCCGTCGTCGACGTTGCCTCCCCAGGTGTTATCGGCGTCCTCGGTAGCTTCGATGCTACTGGACCCCAGTGGGTCCATGTACTGGTCGAGGGTGTCGTAGGCCTGCAGGGTGTTGGCGGAGGAGACGAGCAGGACGACCTTTATCTTGCCTGCGAAGGTGCTGCCGCCCAGGGTCTCCATGGCGTCCCTGGACTCGAAGAGCACGACGGCCGCTGGGAACTCGTTGATGGAGTCCGCGGGGTGGTCCAACACCCTGAGTCCGGAGATGCCGGAGAGCAGGGTCCCCAGCCCGTCTTTGGCGTTCTTGATCTCGTTGGCCATTGATCACCTGTTTGCGTGAGCCCCACGCTCTTGACCCCTTCCGGGCCAGGAAGGGGAAGACCTTTATTATCTGAGGGACACCCCTTCGACGATGCTCAGGCCGGGCTCTCAGACTCCCGGCAATCCCGATCCCGATTTATCGGGAGGACTGCACACCCGTCCCCGGACCCTGCTAGACCCCTACGGCCGCCTTGCGGTACTGGCCCATGAGCAGGCGGACGTCCGGGTCCAGCCCTATAGACGACCGCGCTTGCCCGGTCTCCGGGAGTCCGGTCGCCGCCACGAAGGCGCTGTCCTTGCGCCTCCAGAGTCGTGCCGCCTGGATGATGGACGCCTCGACGATAGGCCCCGGATACTCGTAGATATCTATAGCTGTCCCGCCTGAATGGGACGCGGCGGTCGTGCCGTTGACCCCCCGGGCCACAGTGAGTGTGTTCCCCGAGTAGCTTTGAACGTACATCTGCTCGGAGTCGATGAGGAGTGTATGGCCCGCCTCGACGTCGACTCGACTGGAGACTGTGACGCTGGTCGTAGTCGCGTCGGCGACGGCGTTGGCCGTCTCGGTGGCCCGCTCGAGGCGCCGCGACCATCCCCATTGGCCGGCGATCTGCACGGTCTGCCTGCCCGCCGAGAAGGCGCTCCTGACGCCGGCATCGACGTCCACCTCAATCCTGGTATAGGGCCGTGATAGGTCATGGCCTCCGGTCGGGTCGGCGTTGGACGGCAGCAGCAGGTAGTCGGTCGTCGCCCAGGTCGTCTCGAAGGTCCGGTCCTTGTTGTCGTCGGTCTTGAGGCCGCTGGAGTCGATGGAGATAAGATCGGGGATCAGGAGTGTCTGCGACCCGTCCCCGTCGAACTTGCGGGTCTGGGCAAGCGCGTAGAAGTGCCGGTTGCAGTACCGGTCCACCTGGCGGCTAACCGCCTCGGCGACTGTCCGAAGGCGTGTGTCGTCGCCCGTACCGGTGATGTCCAGGACGCTGGAATTCTTGATCGCATCGACGGTAACGTAGGCGTTGGTCACTTGGCTTTCTTCGCCTTCTCTATCGACACGGGGACCTCGGGATCGGGTTCAACGGATTCGCCGTTCTGCTCGGCCTGGAGCTTCTCGATCAGAGCTGCTGCATCGCCGTACATGCGGTTGAGGACGATCACCTTGAGCTGCTCGGCGGCCAGAGGATTCTCCGCAAAGAGCTGCTCGTAGTCCTCCGCTATCGGCTGCAAATTAAGCATTACCGCTACCCCCCCACGGCTGTAAGCCGAGCGTTGATCTTCTGTAGCTGATCCAGCATCAACATGGCCAGCATCGAGTTACGGATTGAGTATGGCTTTGCCACACCTGTCTCAACGACCGTAGCCGTGCCGTCGGAGTTGGCTATGGTCGTCCTATCCTTACGCAGGTTGACCAGCTCTGGAAGGACTCCCACCACATCCTCGGCAATCAGCCCAAAGTCTTTCATGCCCGGTGAGCCTGAGTTAGCAGCCCAGTCAAATGTCTTTATGGGTAGCTGATAGAGCAGGCTGCTATCGACCTCCAACGGGCGCTCGTTCTCCTTATAGACCCGAGACGAGGTAACTGAGTGCAGCTCGTTGCTGCCGTTGACGTTGACGTCAGTAGAGGCGGCGGCGGCCAGTAGGCTGTACATGAAGATGCCGCCATCCTGTTCAATGCGAAGTTGCTCGACCATGGTCGTGACGTCGGTAGTGTGGAACTGGAGCCGGTTGCCTCGCTGTGAGCCACTCCATAGCTCGGATCCCAGAGCCTGTATTCTGGCGCCTATCTGGAACGCAGAGCCGTCGGAGCCGTAGAAGTCTATTGCTCCCAAGGTGTAGTCGGAAGTTATGGCGGTGTGGGAGCCCATCGTGCTGTTCCGCGACCGTCGGAACTCAAGCGTCGGCCAGTCGCCTCCCCCTGCCGTATACCCATCTACGCGCAGAAGCGTAGTCTTCGCAGCCCCAGCGCCCGCCACGGCCATGGTGCCATCAGTCCAGTCGCTATTGGCATTGCCGACGTTGTTGATCGCGTTGTTCGCCGCGTTAACCGCTCCACCCATCGTCAGCGACACGAGCGTGCCCAAAGACGTGAGCGACGAACCGGTGACGCCGGCCGCCAGTGTCGCGCCCGATAGGTCGCCCGCGCCCACCTGGCCGCCCGAGTTTGCCGCAGCGTGAGCGTGCTGCGCGTTCGTAAAGCCGGTGCCTGAGATAGTGGGCGTCGTGAGTGTCTTGTTCGTGAGAGTCTGCGCGAGAGCGAGCACAACGAACGTGTCGTTGGCGGTCACCGCCGGGGTGTCGATGTCCCGGAGCGTCCCGGCGGTCATCACCTGGAGGGTAGCCTTACCGTCCTCCGTGGTATCGGTAGGATCGGTTAGGGTGAACTTCAGGCCACCGTACTGGGTCTTCGTGGACCCGGCATCCTCGCCGTAGACCCGAAGCTCGAGCAGGACATCGCTGGCCGCCGGAGACGCCGACTCGTGCCAGGCGTCCAGCCGGATACCCGTGGCGCCCGGATCGTCGTTGTACAGCTCGGCGCGGGTGACGTCCACATTGGCATCGACCTTCAAGCGGTCGGTCTGAGTCCCGCCCACGTCCTTGCTCTGGACGGTCCACTCGTTGTTGGCACCGTCGTAGACCAGCCGCGAATCCTGGCTGGACCCGAAGTAGACATTGATGCCGTCGGCGTGGTAGCGGGGATTCGGCCTGTAATGTATCGTGCTTTCCATCTCTTCTCCCTAGGCCTTCACGGCGTAGAAGTCCACGCCCTCGCCGTTGTTGTCAGTGTCGATGTAGATCTCGGACAGGTCGAGCCAGCTATCCACGGGCACCTCCAGGGCATCGCCCGGGGTCAGCCCGTCGTTGGTGGCGTTGTCCACATCGGAGCCCCCAACGTATACCTGGCCGGCGTTGCCCGACTTCGCCACAATGGTCACACTGCGCACCCTTTGTGACGACGCCAGCGCCACCGCGGTGCCGGCCGTCGTCACGGTTTTCTCTGACACGAGTAGGGTGGGTGAGTTAGATGCACCCATCTGGTCACACCTCCGGTAGTCTCGCCGCTAGGAGTTGTCCCCTATGAAATCGACCTTGTCGTTGTTGTTGTCGGCGTCGGCGTACCAGTCCTCCAGACGGCCGTAGCCCTGGAAGCTGAGCTCGACCGCCCCTCCCGGTTCCAGCTCCACACCGCTGGATGAGCTCACGGTGGAGCCACCCAGGTATACCGACCCGGTGTTGGAGCTCCTGGCCTTGAAGAGGACTGCCGTGACGGTCCCGCTCTTGGGGGACTGGACGGCTGTACCCGCGCTGGTCACTGTAATGGTGTCTACAATAGGCATCAGTCCGCCTCGCGTTGGGCTCCACACCGGCAAGTGTCATCCAGCCGCCAGTAGTGACGGTGGCGGATGTCCACAGGGGCCGGAGCCCGCGTGTCCATCATCCTGTGCGCGTAGCGCATCTTGTTGGGGTGTGCCCGGGTGACGGTCTGCGCCACCTCGTCAGGTACCTCACGGGACTCTCCGGCGGGCCAGACGTACACCACACCCGTGCGCCAGTGTTCGTACCTGTGCACCACGTCGCCGATGTTCTCTACTTCTATCGCCTCAGGCACGTCGGACCTCCTAGCTCAAGGGGACGTACTCGATTACGACTTTCCCAACTAGTGAGGCGGCATTGGCGACCAGAATCTTCCCGGTGAGGTCGTCGTTGGTGCCGCCTTTCTTGTCCCACTTCACCGGCTTCTTATCGCCGTTGCTGCCGCCGTTGGTGATGTTGTCCGAGACCCCTGTGGCGTTCAGGTCCAGGCCGTCGATGATGTCGTCGCCGGTGGCGGTGGCGCCGTCTACGGTGTCGACGTCGAGGACTGAGCTGGCGGACCCTCCGGCGGTGGTGATGTCGACGATGACCCTCGTAATGAGACAGTCGACGTCCTCCGGGTTCTGGATGGAGAAGGCGAAGGCGTTGGTGTTCCCGGAGGCCAGGTCCTCCACGATGCTCTTCTTGTGGGTGTATATGATCCCGGACAGGGCCGGGCCGGCTAGCTCCTTGACGGCCTCAGCGATCGGCATGTCCTGTGCGACCTGTGGTGCCATTTCGGTCTCCTTTCCTCCGTCTCTGATTCGGTGGCCCGGGGCGGACGATGGTCCGCCCCGGGCCTGCGCTCTGCCTAGATTCCGGTGATGTCGTACTGCAAGGCGGTGTGGGTGGCCGTGGACCGCGTGCCCGACCGCTCCGTCAGTGCGTGCCTGAAGCTCACGGTGACCACCGTCTGCCTCTTTTGCGTGTCCCGGTCCACGTCCAGGGTCAGCTCGCGCCGGAAGCCCTGTGCCCACTGCGTCCGGTTGACTATCAGAAGGCGACCCGTGTCCGTGGCATTGCCGCCGTCGGTTACCTTGCCATCGGTGTCGGCCAGCTTCATCTGCTCCGAGACGATGGTGGGGATGCCCTCGATCGCGCCTAGCATCCCGGTCAGTATCGTCGCGTTGGGCCCCAGCTTGTCCATGGTCCTGAACTGGCTGATGGACTGGGCGCGGATGAAGGTGTTCACGTCCATCACCCAGACCAGCTGAGACGGCCTCACGCCGTGCTTGCCCAGCTTGGCGCGGATCTCGTTGAACATGTCGTCAGAGACTGCCGCGTTGTGGTCGTTGGCCTGACTGGTGTTGTCCACCAGGGGTAGGTGGGTGATGCCGTCGTAGCCCAGTAGCCAGTGGCCCTTGCCGGCGTCGCTGGCCGCGATGGTGGCCCCGTCGGCGTTGATGCTGTTGGTCGTCGTGGTGTCGGCGTTGAGGACGATGTCGTCCAGAGCCTCGGCCACGTTCCGGACCAGCCCGGCCCTGATCTCGGGTAGCAACGCGATGACCGCATCCTCCTCCAGGGTGAAGGAGTAGGGGACCTGCCCGACGAGCTCGTATGCCGTCAACGTCGTCTTACCCGTGCCCAGGGCCGTGGACGTAGTCGCCACGTTCTCGGTGCCGGGGTAGAAGTTCACGTCGCCCAGCTGCCTCGGAATGTCGAAGGGATTGGACGGCATCGTGACGGTCGGGATGAGCGACGCCACCAGGGTCTGGAGGTTCACGTCCATCCAGAGCTCCCGCGCCTCGAGCGTCGCCACCAGCTCGTCGCCCGACCCCGCCGTGGTGCTGTCCATCGCGGCCCTGGTCAGGGACTGGAGCATGGGGCGGCTGAAACCCTCGAACTGGCCCGTCGGCTTCCGGTCCACCGTGTACCAGGCCTCCAGCTTCCGGGCCGCGGTCTCATGAGACTGCTGGATGGTCGCCGGCGTCGCGGCGGCGGTCAGAAGGCGCTTCGCCTCCTCGGCCCTCTCAAGCCACGCCGGTCCAAAGGACTCCCTCCGTTGGGCGTAGGCGAATCGCCGCAGCAGAGCCAGGTCCAGCACGTCCATACCGGCGTACGGGCCCTCTGGCACCGCCAGGGACGCGTCCCCGTCGGCCTGTCGCACGAGCGCCTCGCGTCGCGTGGCACGGTCTCGCTGCTGTATGCTCAGGACGTCTCGTCCCAGCCGCTCGGTCTCCTCTTTCAAGAGGTCTACCTGGCGCGTCATCGGGTCGAACCGCTCCCGCACGAAGGCATTGATGTCCGTCAGGTCCTTCTTGATAGCTTCTATGTCGGCTGTTGCCATATCGCTCCACTCCTCCTTTTCGTTACTCACTTGGCGTCATGCTCCACCCAACCCCTTTCTGGGGCCATTATGGGGGGGGGCATCACGGGCACAGTTCGCCCTCGTTGCGTTCATGACCCCAGCAGCGCCGCCTTGATCTCCTGTACCACCGCCCGGACCTCGGCCAGTTCGTCGACGCTGACGGCCTCCGTGCTTACAGCCTCCGGCGCCTCGCCGTTACCCAAGAAGACGTCGAGCATAAGGCGGTGAGACTCGCGCAGCGCCTCCGGGTCCGCGGGCACCGAGACGATGGACCACTCCAGCAGGTCGGCCCGAACGTCCCGCCACCTGCCTCCCTCCACAGGCACGCTCTCCAGCGGTACCCAGCTGATGGAGGCCGCCTGCAGGAACCCCTTGTCCCAGGCGTTCTTGACTCGCTGGGCAAACGGGTCTTCGTCTAGAAACTCGAAGTCCGCGACGATGCGGCCGCCGGGGGTCTTTGCAATGCTCAAGGTACGGCCGATGGGCAGCCCGCCCGATGGCGACCGGCCCACCGAGTCGTGGGCCCACATCACCACCGGGTTCCTGGCATAGTTCTCGGTGGACAGACCGTCGAAGTCCAGCTCGGGCGGCTGGCGCACACTCTCGTTGGCGGCGATGGTAACGCGGCACGCGCCGTCGCCCAGCGCCAGTCGCTCCACGATATCCATGTTCATCGACCTGACCGCCCTGTTCATCCGTGCCTCCTGCTGCGTCGAACACCACCAACGCGACTGCAAACCGCTCGCCCTGAGCTTGTCGAAGGGCCGCACTGGGACCGCTGCTTTTCTCTAAGACGGTTCCTCGGTGAGCCTCTCGAAGGGCTGGGGCCACAAAAAAAAGCCCCCGGTGGGGGCCTTCTTCGGCCGCGCATCGGGGGCGTCTTCGCCCTCTAAGGTTGGCTCCGTCTCGGAGCGGGCTAACTCTCTGTCTGGCTAAAGACTAGCACATGCGTTCGGTTCTGTCAAGAGCCTCTAGGCGTCTATGAGTCCGGCGTCTCGAGCTGAGCACCGAGCTTCTCGTACCACTTCGTCATGCCAGGCTTCCCGACCATGCGCCAACCGAACAGATTGAACATGAGAGTCGTCATGAACGACATCTCGCTGGTGGTCGTTCGCGTGACCAGGGAGCCGCCGTTGTCCGCGCGGATATCGATCTCCTGGGTGTGGGTCCCTGTGGAGTCGGTGGCAACGTAGCAGAATCGCGAGGGCGGCTCATGCTCGGTCACGCGGAGCTGGGCGGTCACGTCCTTGCCCATGAACCGGACGCTCGAGCGGTATTCGCTGCCTACGCCCACCTCACCCTCCGAAACGGCCTCGATGGCCAGGTCTTCGTTGGCCGCTAACTGCGGATGGCGCGTCAGGTCAGATAAGGCCGCGAACACGTCCTCGGGCTTGGCCGGGATGTGAGCAGAGGTCGAAGTCCTGGGCATGATGGCCCTCCCGAGCGTCGGTGATACGGCATCCTAGCGCGGGCCCTTCGTATTGTCAACAGGGCCCGTCCGCCTGTAAACATCCTCGCCCTCCACCAGCTCCCCCAAGGAGACGATCTTCACGTGGGTCTCGCCGTGGTGCTTGGTGCGCAGAATCAGGTGGCCATCCTTGACTTCGGCCATCTTGAGCCCGTCGTGGTCACAGCGTATGGCTTGCAACTCCCCCATCAAGGCCTCCTAGTCTGATTCGCAACCCGGAACCTGCATTCGTCGGCTCTCGCCCACCCCTGATACTCGCTCCCCATCCTTCGCAGGCAAACCCACAGTTAGGGAGGGGCCGGCCGGTCACCCCACTCCACCGGTGGCAGGTTCAGCTCCCGCCGGACCTCGTTGATGGTCATGACGCCGGCCTTCACATAGCCCTGCAGACGGTTCGCCCTGTCGTTCTCGCTCTCCTGAAGCGCCTCCACGGCGCCCAGGTCGAACTCGACGAAGAGCCCGGCCGTGTCCAGCCCCAGATTCGGCAGCAACCCCTGCTGTAGCGCGTCCTGGTAGAAGGTTAGCTGTGGCACGATCGTGTCCTCCCAGAAGACCTTTCGAGCCGTCTGGAAGTTCGAGAAGGTAATGCGCTCGAGATCGCCCATCATCGGCTTGGGCACGCCGTAAACCCTGGCCACGTCCTCCAGGCTCCAGCGCAGGCTCTGAACGTACTCCATGTCCCTTGGACTGAAGCCCATGTTGGACGCCTTCATGCCGCCGCTGAGCAGCACCGGCCGACGCGCCTTGTCCACGCCTCTGAAGCGCAACTCCCACCGATCGTAGAACTCCTTGACCTCGTCATCTGTCGGAGTCTCTCCGGTCTCGATGAAAAGTCCAGGCGTGCTCTCGTTGGTCAGGCTGTTGCGGTTGGCCCGCAGCGCGTCCAGCCCCATGTCGGCCGACAGCCTCAGCGGCGCGATAGGAGATAGCCCGGCGTGCTCCTCCAGCGGGTTGAAGTAGCGCATCCACAGGACGTCCTCGGGCACATAGGGGATAAGCTGCTGTCCCATACCCACATACACGAACCCCTTGATGTACCTCTCGGAATCGGGGACTACCCTCATCCTGTCGGGTCGAAGCGGCCATATCTCCGCCACCCGCCCGACGGCGTCGCGCTCCAGTCCCCAGTATGCCGAGCCCCACAGCCCCAGATAGGTCTCCGTCGCCCGCCACAGGTCTCCACGGGTCCAGAAGGGATTGGGCGAGTCCAGCAGGCGCTGTACCGGATGCACGGCCCCGACGAGCTCGGCGGCCTCTCTTTGATGTCCCTCCGCCTGAGCGGCTGTAGGC
>JADFHV010000046.1 GCA_022566975.1 Chloroflexota bacterium | reverse complement strand
CAGGAGAGAAGCATTCCGATCCACCAGTGTATTGTCCAGATCAAATAAAATCCCGCCAAAGCCCATGGTCCCAATCCCTTTCAAACCTCGTATGCCGTCCAGGTTCCCGTACACCCCTGACCCCGCCGCACGTGCAGCACGCCGAGGACGTGGTCGTGCTGGAGAAGGGCCGGGCCCGGGTCATGAGCAAAGCCGCCAAGCTGGAATACCTCCAATAGGGCCATTCCGCCGGTCCGGCCTGCCACCGCCTTCCAGTGCGTCCCCCCCGGCGTCACCCATCATCGGACTCGACAGGCGGGTCTATTGTCTGGGATACATGAAGGAGGCCGTTAATGACGATAGGGTACGGTGACCTGAGAAAGGGCCTCGCCATCGAGCTGGATGGCGAGCCATACGCGGTGGTGGAGTACGAGCGCAGCAAGATGCAGCAGCGGGCTCCCGTCCTGAGAATTCGGTTTCGCCATCTGCGGACCGGCCGGGTGACGGACCGCACCTTCCAGGGATACGACGTTAAGCTCACGGCGGCCTCGGTCGAGCGGCGGACGGCGCAGTATATCTACAACGAAGACAGCCTCTACTACTTCATGGACACGGAGAGCTTCGACCAGTTCCCCATGTCCGAGGAGCAGGTGCGCGACAGCCTGCCATACATGGTGGAGCAGACGAACGTTGACATGGTCTTTTTCGACGGTGAGCCCTTAGCGATAGAGCTCCCCATCACGGTGGAGCTGGAGGTGGTCGAGACGGACCCGGGATTCAAGGGTGACACTGCCCAGGGAGGCACCAAGCCCGCCAAGCTGAGCACCGGTCTGGTGGTACAGGTCCCCCTGTTCGTGAACGAGGGAGAGGTCATAAAGGTAGACACCCGTTCCGGGGACTACCTTTCGAGGGTCTAGATGGCGGTCTACTCCGTCTCTCAGGTCACCACCTACATGAGACAGATCCTGGAGCAGGACTTCCTGCTCCAGGACATCTGGGTGAGCGGGGAGATAGCGAACCTCGCCCGCCCCGGCTCGGGCCATTCGTACTTCACCCTGAGGGAGGGCGGCCGTTCTCTGCGCTGCGTGATGTTCCGCACCGCAATCGGTGCGGAGCGGCTGGGCGAAGGCGCGGCGGTCATCACCCACGGGCGCGTCTCCATCTACGAGGTCAGGGGCGACCTCCAGCTCATCGTGGACATGGTCCAGCCGGAGGGCATGGGCGAGCTCCAGCTGAGGCTCGAGCAGCTCAGGCTCAAGCTGGAGAGCGAGGGCCTGTTCGAGCCGTCCCGTAAGCGGGACCTGCCCCGATTTCCAAAAAGGGTGGGAGTGATCACGTCACCGACCGGCGCGGTCTGGCAGGACATTCAGACGGTCGTCCTCCGCCGGTATCCCCTGGTCGAGCTGGTCCTGGCCCCAACGCCGGTTCAGGGAGAGACTGCCGTGGCGGGTATCGTCGGAGCCTTCGAAACCCTGAACCAGATGCCGGATATCGACGCGATCATCCTGGCGAGAGGCGGGGGGTCCCTGGAGGACCTCTGGCCCTTCAACGAGGAGGCTGTTGCCCACGCCATCTTCTCCAGCCGTGTCCCGGTCGTGAGCGCCGTCGGCCACGAGACAGACGTTACGATCGCAGACATGGTCGCGGACCGCCGTGCCCCGACCCCTTCGGCCGCCGCCGAGATGGCGGTGCCCGACATGTCCGAGCTCGCAAACGGCCTGCTGGTAGCGGAGCGAGCCCTGGACGTCACCGTGTCGAGCCACCTAGCCGCGCGAGGGGAGCAGCTCAGTCAGCTCCGGTTCCGTCTGGACCGCGGGGTCCCCGACCTGGACACACTGCGCCTTCACATCGACGACCGCCTGACGAGCGCCTCCACCCACCTCACCCACGGTCTTCAGGTCAACGCGGAGCGGCTCCAGGGCCTGAGGCATAGGCTCACGTCGCTCAGCCCCATCGACACACTGCGCAGGGGGTACGCCATTATCCAGCGGAGTGACGACGGGAGCGTAGTGAACAACGCCGCTCAGGTGGGCATCGGAGACTCGGTCGGTGTCATCCTGAGCCGCGGGTCCTTCGACGCCGAGGTGATTTCCGCCAACACCGGCGGCGAGACGGACCCAGTACGACACACGGAGTCCATACCATCGAAATGAAGCCGGACCAGTCCAACGACGCCGACCCAGACCTCGGCAACCTCAGCTTCGAGGAGGCGCTGCGGCTCCTCGACGAGACCGTGCAGGCCCTCGAGGCCGGAGGCCTGTCTCTTGCGGACGCGACCCAGACGTACGAGCGGGGAATGAAGCTGGCCCGGGCCTGCAACGAGATGCTCGCCTCGGCGGAGCTTCGAGTGACCCAGATCCGCACCGCCTTCGGTGAGCAGATGAGCATGCTCGAAGACCAGGAAGCCGACACGCCCTCGGACGGTCCGCCTTGCTGAAGGCGGACTTCCACATGCACACTCACTACTCTCCAGACGCCGAGACCACGCCCGAGCAGCTAGTGGCCCGGTGCCTGAAGGTCGGGCTCAACTGCATCGCGGTCACCGACCACAACACCATCGAAGGAGCCCTTGCCGTCCAACGACTTGCGCCTTTCATGGTCATCATCGGGGAGGAGGTCAAGTCTTCGGACGGCGAGATAACGGGGCTCTTCCTGACGGAGCCCGTGCCGCGCGATCTGCCGGCCGTGGAGACGGCGCGGCGCATCAAGGACCAGGGTGGGATCGTCTCCATACCTCATCCCTTCGACCGGTTCCGTAGGTCCGTCATAAGCCCGTCGGCCCTCCGGGAGATCCTCCCACATGCGGACATCGTCGAGGTCTTCAACGCGCGCAATAATTTCGAGAGCTCCGACCGCAGGGCCTCCGAGCTCGCCCGCGAGCACGGGCTGCTGACCTCTGGGGTCAGCGATGCCCACACGACGTACGAGCTGGGGCGGACCTACGTCGAGATGCCTGAGTTCGACGGGACACCCGAGGGCTTCCTGGCCTCACTGAGCGAGGGCAAAATCGTCGGGAAGCGGACCACCCCTCTGATTCACGTCCTGACCACCTTCACCAAGGTCAAGCGTCGACTGCTGGGGGGAAACCGGCCGCCTGCGACTGGATGAAAAGCTGATAGAATACTTCGCCGACCACTCCTCCAGTCGAACCAGCTAGCACCAGCTAGCGGGCCGATGAAATATGGGGTGTGCAGAGGGGCGAAGCCCCTTTGCCGGGAGCCTGAGGGTGCCCCTCAGATACAATTTCCTCCCCCTTCCTGGCCAGGAAGGGGGTCAGGGGGATGGTCGAAAGGGTTTTTCATAGTGAACGAGCAAGGGACAGCGTGAATGGGTGACAAGCCCGACCTGATATCGTACTTCAACGGCCAGTTCATGCCGCACGGCCAGGCCACGGCCGCGCTCCAGACTGAGGATGTCCAGTCGGCCGGAGGCTTCTATGACACCGAGCGCACCTTCAACGGCCAGGTGTTCAAGCTCAGGCAGCACCTGGAGCGCCTGAACAACGGCCTGACGGCCGCCGAGATCGACCCGGGCATGACCATCGACGAGATGGAGGAGACGTCGCTCAAGGTGCTGGAGGCCAATCGCGAGGCGTTGGGGGACGGCGACGAGTTCGTCCTCACCCAGGTCGTGAGTCAGGTGCCGGCCCAGTCCCCGAACGACGAGCCGACGGTCAACGTCGTCATCCACTGCCAGTTCCTCGATTTCGCAGGCTTCGCCCGGGGCTATGTCAAAGGGGTCCGGGTCATAACACCGGCGACCTACGCTGTTCCCAAACAGAGCCCGCAGTCCACGGCGAGCGAGGCGCGCCAGCGCGTATATCTGCTTATGACCAGCACCGAGGGCAGCATCACAGAGTGCCAGGGCGGCAACTTCATGTTCGTCCAGGACGGTCGTATCAAGCTGCCTGACCGTCGCAACGTGCTGCCGGGGATCAGTATGGAGACCGTGCTCGAGCTGGCAGAACCCCTCGGTATTCCGGTCGACGAGGGCGACTACCCCACCCATGACGTGTACGTCGCGGAAGAGGCCTTCGTTTCGAGTACCCGCCACTGCCTGGTCCCGGTTGACACCGTCAACGGGTTGCGTCTGGCAAACGAGCTGCCAGGGCCGGTCACTCGGGCCATGCTGGACGCCTGGCGGGAGCTTGTGGGCATGGACTTCGTCCAGCAGGCGCTGGACCATCTGCCGGACGAGGACAGGGACTCGATGGAAGACTGAGCAAGCCCGATGTTGCCGGCAGAGTACAGCGTTGAGGGCAGGACGGTCATCGTCACGGGCGCCGCCAGGGGCATCGGTAAGGGGATCGCCCGCGTCTTGGCGGAGTCCGGCGCACGGGTGATGGTCACGGCGCTCACCGACCGCTACCTGACGCCATTGGCGGAGGAGCTGGCCGCGGCGGGCCACCCCATAGAGGCCCTGACGGCCGATGGCACCGACGCAGACGATTGGCGGCGCACGGTGGACACCGCCCTGGAGCGCTGGGGGCACATCGACGTGCTGGTCAATAACCTTGGCGACGCGATCCGCAAGGCCCTCGTGCCCGCTCCCGGCTCCGGTGGTGAGCCTATCACCGATGAGGAGTGGCGTTTCGTTCTGGACGTCAACCTGACACAGGCCTTCATGGGATGCCGGGCCGTCGGACCCCACTTCCTCGAGCGTCGTATGGGCAGGGTCATCAACATCAGCGGGATTGCGGCGCGCCGGGGAAGCCCCGAGACGCTCGTCTACTCAGCCGCCAAGGCCGGGCTCGTGCAGCTGACACAGACCCTCGCGTTGGAGTGGGCGCCTTACGGCGTGACGGTAAACTCCATCGCTCCCGGACTGTTCCCCGACCCGGAGACGTCAGACGTGACGCAGGTAGCCCGGTCGAGAGACGACGCCAGGGACGGCGTCCCGCTGGGACGGGTGGGCGAGCTCAGGGAGGTGGGCCTACTGGCGCTCTACCTGGCGTCGGACGCCTCGGCGTACATGACCGGCGAGACCATCTACCTGGACGGCGGCCTCAGCCAGAGGTAGCTACGCCTCCAGTATCTCCCGGCGGGACAGGACGCGCTCCATGAGGGGTCGCATGCCCAGCTCGCGAGAGATTTTTAGAACTGAACATGTCACACATTCCGACGTCCTCTTCGACCTCGACCTCCGGAAGGCTCGCCGAAAACTGCCCGCGACGCTGTTGACAAGGCTTCGAACGCGACCCTATACTTTCCCCAAGCGAGGAGGGCCATCTGGCAGGTATAGGAAGCCCAAACTCACCCCGCACCGTAAGGACTATCCGATAGTGGCGTCAGCCGCTACCGTCCGCCGCCGCACCCCTTCGCTAACTGTCCCTCTCGACCGACCGCTCGTCCAAGGCTCATCCGCCACCGTTGGCTTGGTGCAGCTATTTTCCGGAGCCGGACCCTCGAGACCATGACAAGGTTCATATTCGTCACTGGCGGCGTGGTCAGCTCCGTGGGCAAAGGGATCAGCGTCTCGTCGATAGCGCGAATCCTCAAGAGCCGCGGCGTCACGGTGTCGGTGCTCAAGCTCGACCCCTACCTCAACGTCGATCCGGGGACAATGTCTCCCTTTCAGCACGGCGAGGTCTTCGTAACGGCCGACGGCAGCGAGACAGACCTGGACCTGGGACACTACGAGCGGTTCATCGACATGGACCTGACGCGCTCCTCCAACGTGACCGCCGGCCAGATATATAGCGACGTCATCAGCCGGGAGCGCAGGGGAGAGTTCCTGGGTGGAACGATCCAGACGATACCTCATGTGACTGACGCCATCAAACAGCGAATCCTCCACGTGGCGGACGAGAGCGGCGCCGACGTCATAGTCGTAGAGGTTGGGGGTACCGTCGGCGATATCGAGGGGCTGCCGTTCCTGGAAGCAATCCGTCAGATGCGCAACGAGGTGGGTAAGGACAACGTCTTCTACGCTCACGTCACGTTCCTACCGTACATAGGCTCGACGGGGGAGCTCAAGACGAAGCCCACGCAGCACAGCGTCCGGGAGCTGCGCAGCATCGGCATCCAGCCGGACGCCATCATCTGCCGGAGCGACCACCCGGTCACCGAAGATATCAAGCGAAAGATCACCATCCACTGCGACGTTCCCTCCAGGGGTGTAATTACCCTGCCGACCGTCTCCACGGTGTACGAGGTACCCTTGATCCTGGAGGACGAGGGCCTAGGCGATCTGATTCTGGAGACGCTCCGCATCAACACATCGAGCCGCGACATGAACGAGTGGCGCACGCTGGTAGAAGCCATCAAGGAGCCTAAGGTCGCGCTGCCCATCGCTGTCGTGGGCAAGTACGTCGATCTTCCCGACTCCTACATCTCCGTCAAGGAGGCCCTGCTCCACGCGGGGCTGTTCCACGACCGCGACGTTGAGATCCGCTGGGTCCGCTCCGAGGACGTGGAGCAGGACGGCCCCGAGCCCTATCTCAGCTCCGTGTCGGGCATCGTCGTACCCGGCGGCTTCGGCCCCAGGGGCATCGAGGGAATGATCGACACTGTACGCTACGCCCGTGAGAACAACGTACCGTACCTCGGTCTGTGTCTGGGTCTGCAGGTGATGGTAGTACAGACGGCGCGGCAGCTCCTTGGCAAGGAGAAGGCCAACTCTACCGAGTTCGACCCCTACACGCCTGACCCGGTGATAGACCTGATGCCGGACCAGAAAGATGTCACCGACATGGGTGGCACTATGCGGCTGGGGGTATACCCCTGCGAGCTCGTCAGCGGAAGCTGGGCGGCCAAGGCATACGGCCGTCCCCTGATCGAGGAACGGCATCGACACCGGTTCGAGTTCAACAACGCCTACAAAGAGGACCTGGAGGCGGTAGGTCTGTGGCCAACCGGGCTCTCACCAGACGGCAGGCTCGTGGAGATCATGGAGATGTCGGACCAGCCCTTCATGGTCGGCGTGCAGTTCCACCCCGAGTTTCTTTCCAGGCCCAACCGACCGCACCCGCTGTTTCGAGAGTTCGTGGGCGTCGCCGAGCGAACGCTTCGGGAGGGAGGTCAGCACTCCCTGCCCCTCGATTCCTCTGGCTAGGAGTTGGATGTCTCGTCGAAAATGTGGTACTATACGAGCGTTCCCCCTCTGATGCGCCTCTTCCTCGATACCATTAACACGGACGAAATCCGCCAGGCAGCCAAGACGTGCGTACTCAGTGGAGTTATCATCAACCCCTCGCTTGCATGTCGCTACAGTGCTCGCCCAGATGGTCGACCCTCCTCTGACTGACATAGACCTACGAAGACTCACACAAGACTGAGAGAAGGCGCCCCGGCAGTAGCCCCAGTCTCTTACCCCATCACGGGTCTCAATCCTAAAAGACGATTCAACGCCGGTCGCACGCTCCCAGTTAACCACCAGGTGCCACGCGCCACCTACCCCCAAGTCGTTTTAACAGGTACCGAAGTGATTCAAGCGAGGAAGTCTGTTTCCGGAATGAACTAGGAGGGCCTGTGTGACGGGCCCCGGAGAACGGCTATGGACATAAGTCAGCTACAAGATAAGACCAACGAAGAGCTCATGGAGCTTGCCTCCGAGATGGGAGTCCTGGACGGAGACTCCGAGCCCAGGCGGCAGGAGCTGTTGATGACGGTGCTGAAGGCGCATGCCGAACAGAATGGCCAGATCATGGCCAGCGGCATCCTGTCCATCGTCAACGACGGTTACGGCTTCCTGAAGCAAAACGGACACTCCGACGGCGGAGGCGACGTATACGTATCCCAGTCCCAGATCCGAAGGTTTGGACTTAGGACAGGCGACGAAGTGGCCGGCCAGGTCAGGCCGCCCAAGGACGGCGAGCGCTACTTCGGCCTGATCAGGGTGGAAGCCGTAAACGGGGTCGACCCCGACGCCGCCCGACGCCGCCCCAAATTCGAGAGCTTGACCCCGATCTTTCCGACCGAGCGGATCAAGCTGGAGACGACTCCCAAGAACCTGTCTATGCGCCTGATGGACATGCTGGCGCCGATTGGACGTGGCCAGCGTGGGCTCATCGTATCTCCGCCCAAAGCCGGCAAGACGACTCTGTTGAAGCACTTGGCCAGCAGCGTGACCGCCAACGCGCCTGACATTCAGATAATGGTGGCCCTCACCGGGGAGCGACCGGAAGAGGTGACGGACATGCGGCGGTCCATCGAGGGAGAGGTCTACAGCTCCACCTTCGATGAGCCTGTGGAGGACCATTGCCGCGTGGCGGAGATGGTGTTGGAGCGCGCCAAACGAATGGTGGAGGGAGGACGAGACGTGCTCATCCTGCTGGACAGCATCACCAGGCTGACGCGCGCCTATAACCTGGCCCTGCCGACAAGCGGCCGCACGCTGTCGGGTGGCATAGACCCGGTGGCCCTCTATCCCCCTAAACGTTTTTTCGGCGCGGCGCGCAACTTAGAAGAGGGAGGCAGCTTGACTATCCTCGCCGCGTGCCTTGTGGACACGGGAAGCCGCATGGACGAGGTGATCTACGAGGAGTTCAAGGGGACCGGCAATATGGAGGTCCACCTGGACCGCAAGCTGTCTGAGAGTCGCATCTTCCCCGCCATCGACATCGCGCGCAGCGGCACCCGCCGAGAAGAGCTGCTGCTAGACGAGGCGACGCTCAAGCAGGTCTGGCTGCTGCGCCGGATGGCGAGCATGATCAGCTCGGACTCCAGGAAGGACTCCGAGGCTACCGAGAAGATCCTCGAGCAGCTCCGTAAGACGAAGGACAACCAGGAGTTCCTGGCCTCCCTGGGACGCTGAGGCCGGCCTAGGGCGACCGGGCCATCACGGTCCGAGCCCGATGAGTGGCGACCCGCCTACGGACAGGGCACCACGCCGGACATCAGCGCCGAAATCTCGTTCTTCACCTCGTTCGATTCGGGCACCTCATCGGCCGCGTCAGGCACCGCACGAAACGTATGCGCCCCTGTGAACCGGCCTTGGCTCACCACACGAAGGTAGTGGCAGTAGCAACCTGTCCACTCTACCCGTCCGCAGCGCCCGTCAATAACGAACGCGCAGGAGTGGGCTGTGCCTTCGACCCCTTGGGAGCATGCACCGGACCGGTAGTAGTGCAGGGTGGTGTTTAGGAACAGGGCGGTTGGACGACTATTCTAGCTGAGAGGACACTCACAGAGTAGAGCGAGGCCCCGGACCGCCGTCTGACAGTGGTGCCCAGGGTCGGAGATATATGAAAAGTCGAGTCCACTAAACTCATTGACAAGGCTACGACGTCTCATCTATATTTGCTGCTGACTTTGGACGCTTCCTCTACGTCGGCCTGCAGACTGAGCAGAACGGCTGGTCGAGTCGGGAGTCAATAGTGTCCCGGTCAACCGAGTAGGCAGCAGCCTATCAGCACCTAGGTCGCCCCACTCGCCCTTGACAAAGCTATGAGTGTGGTGTACAAATGCTACGGCTCCGACACGGAAGTGAGGGCTTGAATGAGATCGACACCCGCCCCGTCTAGAGCGGGTCATGTCTGAGTGTCTCCCTGGTAACAGCTCTGGGGAGCGTTTTTCGTTTGTTGGGAACCAATTAATCCAGCGTAGTTACAGCGTAGTTACAAGGGGGTAGGCAGTGAAGCAGTCTCTTAAGTTCCTAACGATAGGCTCGGTCTTGGTCCTGCTACTGGTGTCCCACGTCTTCTCCGGCAGGTCCGTGAGTGCTGTTCCTCTCGTGGACGCCGACCTTGCCGTGGACACGGTCGTGTGGCTGGATAGCGCCAAGAATGAGGTGACGTTCTACAAGCCGAGCGACGCCGGCGTCACAACGACCACGGCGGTCTTCTTCCTGAAGTCCTCCACCGCGAATGAGCTCGAGACTACTCCCCAGGCGGTGGCTACCTGGGACACTCTCGCAGTCCAGGTGGATGGCAACACCACGCTACCCACGGGTTCCTTTAGACTCTCGGACGGTAACACCAGGGCTACCAGCACTGCTGCGTTCAACGCCTCAAACGCTGCTACCACCACCGTGCCCTCCACAGGCGGGTACTCGTTCGATGCGTCAGCTACCGGATACTCCACGACCAGTCCGGCGACCGCGTCGCCCATCGTGGCCGGGAGTCTAGTAACCGGCGCCGTGAAGGTAGGCGCTTCAGCGCCCCTAGTAACCGAGAGCGATCCCGCGGCGGGCACGTTCTCTCTGGTCTCGAATGCGGCCATTGGCGCCAAAGTAGTGGCCACGTTCAAGCACCACATAATAGACAAATACGAGCCGACCGCCGCGGGTGGGACCCAAGTAGGAGCCAACGACCGCGCCAAGGTAACCAGTGACTCCGACTCCACCGGCGAGTGGGTCACCATCTCTGAGGTCTCGGGGCTTGCCACTACAACTACCAGCGCCACGGCCAGGTTCTTCCGCGGCACAATCATCTTGAGCGCTGACGCCGGGTCCGCCTCCGACGCCCTCGATGGCAAGCTGTGGGTGCAGGACGGCGACACTCTAACTGTCACCTACTACAAGAGTGACCAT
>JADFHV010000045.1 GCA_022566975.1 Chloroflexota bacterium | reverse complement strand
CTACGCGTCGGTATCGGGCCGGACTCGACCTACCAACCGGTGAGTGGACACCGATGGTCCTTGCCGATGGGGAAGCCTGGCGAGCCCGCCCGGATCCAGCCGGTAGCCGCTACCGCCTGTTCAGAAACAAGGCATTTATAACAGGCGCCTTCGTCTGAAGGACTTCTGAATCCGATACATCTGGGGCTTCTAATCGCTCAACGGTGCGCTGTTCTACAATTACTTTGGACGCTTTCACTAGGAGAGCCCGGAGTTTGAGAGGAGGTTTCGCTTTGGCCGCTGTCGAGCTAGTCACGTTCGACATGGGCAATGTGCTCACATTCGTGGACGAAGGACCGCCGATTCGCGAGTTCGCCCGGCTCTCCGGCAAGACCGAGAACGAGGTCTTCGAAGCCTGCTATACGCCCGAGCGCAAGTATCTCCTTGAGACCGGGTTACAGAGTTGGCCTGATTTCATTCGGCAGGTCCGGCAGGTACTCGGACTCGATATCTCGGAGGCACAATTCAGGGAGATCTTCAATACCTCGACGACGCCGAACCCCGCCATGTTCGATGTCGTGGAGCACGTGACCAAACACTATCGTATCGCGCTATGTAGCAACACGCATCCGGCGCATTGGGAGCTCGAACGAATGAGGCTGCCATTCGCGCGGGAATTCGATCCCGCGATTGTGTCGTATGAGGTGGGCGCCATGAAGCCGAGCCCGTCAATTTACGATGCGCTAGCTCGCAGCAGCAAACTGCCTCGCGACAGGATCCTGTTCATCGACGATGTCAAGGAAAACGTGAAAGGCGCGCGCCACCTTGCCCGACAGCTGCTGGTGTGCCCTAAGGATGGCAGGCACATCAGAGCCTTCATCTCTGACCGCGAGTTCGTTAGCGCAACCGTCGAGAAGGAGATTTATGACCGCCCCATAGACTTACGGGTACACTCCACGGACTTTGATGGCCTCGACGACGCGGCGCACGGCCAACAGCATGGCGGCATCGCGCATAGGCACTCCCTGGCTGTCGGCGATCTCGGCCACTTCGCCGAAGCTCCGGACCAGCACCGACTCCATTCGTTGGTTTACCTCGTCGATGTCCCAGAAGTATCCTTGGATATCCTGCACCCACTCGAAATAGGAGACGACCACGCCGCCGGCGTTGGCCAGTATGTCCGGGACTATCGTAACGCCCTTGGACGCCAGTATTGCGTCTGCCTCCGGGGTGGTGGGCCCGTTGGCGCCCTCCACGATGATGGAAGCCTCAATCCGGTCCGCGTTGCCGGCGTCTATCTGCCCCTCGAGTGCCGCCGGCACAAGGATGTCGCATGTGAGCTCGAGGACGTCCAGCGGCGAGACCGGGCCGGCACCCTGGAAACCCGCCAGAGACCTGTTGATGTCCTTGTACTCCTTGAGGGCGTCGGGGTCCAGACCGGACTCCGCGTAGACCCCGCTCGTGCTGTCGGAGGCCCCCACGATGATGCATCCCTGCTGGGCGAGAAGCCGGGCCGCGACATGACCGACGTTGCCGTAGCCCTGGACGGCGACCCGTGCGCCCTCGAGGGAGCCCGCCGTCGCCTCTCGGGCGGCTATCATTACGCCCCGGCCCGTCGCTTCTACGCGTCCCAGGGTCCCGCCGATGCTCAGAGGCTTGCCCGTCACGATGGCGGGGACGGTGAAGCCCTGGTGCATGCTGATGGTGTCCATTATCCAGGCCATTATCCGGCCGTCTGTGTTCACGTCCGGGGCGGGGATGTCCCGGTCGGGGCCGATCATGATGGAGATCTCGGTGGCGTAACGCCTGGTGACGCCCTCCAGCTCACTCTCCGACATGGTCTTGGGCTGGCAGGTGACGCCACCCTTGGCGCCGCCGTAGGGGATGCCGGTTACAGCGCACTTCCACGTCATCCACATCGCCAGCGCCTTGACCTCGTCCAGCGTGACGTCGGGATGGTACCTGATTCCTCCCTTGCCCGGGCCGCGGGCCAGGTTGTGCTGGACGCGATACCCGGTGAAGACCTCAACGTCGCCGCTGTCCATCTTTACGGGAAAGTGGACGGTGAGCTCCCGCTTGGGGTAACTGAGTATCTGCCGCGTTCCCTCGTCAACGCCCAGGCGGTCGGCGGCGGCCTGGAACTGCTGGACCGCCATCTCGTAGACCGAGCCCGTCTTGACTCCCGCTCCGAGGTCCGCTGTAGCCGTGGAGCCTATCTCAGGCATCGTTGCCTCACCCACCTTTCGTCGTCGTCCCATCCTCTAAGCGTCCGGGCCCGTCCTCTCCTGTCCTCCCATTTTGGGGACCTCGGTGGGGCCTTACGACAGGAGGTCCCAAAGGCGGCTCGACTGCCAGCGCAGCACCCGCACGATGGTGGCCAGCGCCAGGCCAATGCCAGTCGCACGAGCCAACCCGACGAACTTGAACGGCTCAAGCCAGAGCTGTACCGCGTTGATGGTGCCCAGGTCGGCCAGCAGCCCGCCCGGGCTTGGGTTCAGCTGAGCGGCGATGGAGTGGTTCCAGTAGTCGTAGGTCAGCGTCGCGAGGACGATCCCGATGACAAGCGCCGCCATCAGAATCATCATGCCCATCATCATGACCATGGGGAACAGCCGGGCTGTCATGGGCGGCTTGATCAGCTTGATCTCCGCGCCCAGGGCCTCCTGTACACGTCCGCTGCCGCCGCGCAGTGCGCCGAGAATGGTGGCCAGCAAGAAGGTCACGCCGCCCAGCAGCATGCCCATGCCCAGGTGGGGCCTCCGGGTCGGTCGCCCTGGCCTGCGGCGGGGCGTCGCGCAGCAGGAGGTACAGGCCCAGTCCGGTCCCACCGACGCATTTGCGCAGGACCTCCTCGTCGGGAAGGGGCTCCCTGACGATGGACTCGTTGGTCAGGTCTATGCGCGGGATGTGAGGCCGGTATCCTCCAAGTATCGTCATGATGTGACTCCTTGCCCTGGAGTTTGCAGTGCGGCGTCGAAGGCCAGGTGGTATGGGAGCATCACGGCGTTACGTGAGCGTTACGCGCCAACGCCATGCGTGTCAGACCGATAACGGACCGCTGGCTCAGCCGTCAGGCGCCTCGTTGGTAACCTCTATGCGCTGGAGCCACTTGACGTGGGCGGGCCCCATTCTGTCCCCCGCCACCAGCCGACATGGGCCCCCGTTCTTATGTGACACGGACTGGCCGTTAAGCTGGACCGCAAGCAGCGTATCCGGTGCCTTCGCCTCTTCCAGCGTAAGGGTATGGACGAATTCCCCACAGCTGAAGCTCACGTAGTTGGCGTCGAGATCTGCGTCAGCCTGGTCCAGTACCGTCGACACCGGCACCCCCTCCCACCTCTGTGCAGGCGCCACCCAACCGTCGTGGCACCGGAAATCCAGGACGGCCTTCGACCGGGAAAACTGGGCAAGGTCTTCCATATTTAGGGACAACGGCGTCCTCACCAGTCCAACGACTTCAACGCCGTCCCATGTCACTTGACTCGAGACTGGCATCGCTGGGAGCTGGAAGTAGGTCTCCTTTGACGACATTCTGTGACTCCTTTCTGCTATCGACCTAACATTCCGGCGGGAGGCGGTGACACCTGCTCTAACGTTTCCGTCGCCTCATTGCCAGGATGGCCACGCCTCCCGCCAGGAAAACAGACACGCCCGACATATAGAAGACACAGCCGATGCCAAGGCCATCCGCCGCAGCGCCCCCAACTATCGGGCCGGCCAACATCCCAAAGGCGGAGAGGGCCTGATAGACACCCATCGCCGTAGCACGGTGGGCGGGAGCCACTGCGCTGATACTCAATGCCATGAGCGCAGTGTAAATCAGGCCACGGCCCGCCCCAATTACCGCCTGGAGGCCTTCGAACGGTCCTAGCTCCGTGATCGTGGGGCTCACCAGAAGGGCAGCGCCCATGATGCCTGCCCCCAGGCCCACTGTGCCGAGGTAGCTTCGGCATTCCACCAGGTACACGGCGAGCAGCGTCGACACGGTCGCCGACCCGAGATATATGGCGCTCACTAGGCCGAGGTCGCCGGGGGGAGGCGCCAAGGCGCGCCGCATAGACAAGGGTGAAGCTGGATATGGTGGCCGCGTTGGCGAAGTGCACCAGGATAGCCATCATGGAGGCCATCAGCACCACCGGGTGGATGGCGACCTGGAAGAGCGTCCCTGCACATGGAGCGGACGCACGGTGCCTACGGGGTTCGGGGACTGGCATCAAAAGGAGGGCGCCGACAATCCCCAGCCCTCCCGCGATGAAAAAGACCGACTCCGCTCCCCATGCCTGCGCTAGCCGACCTCCCAGGAATGTGGCGACAACCATGGCGGAGCTGTTTACGAAGCTGATGATCCCTATCCCCCTAACGGACCGATCCGCCGGAAAATAGGAGGAAAAATGGACGGTGGAGACCACCCATGTTGCCGCGGCTATGCCGGTCGTGGCCCGGCCCGCAAAGAGAAGCCATCGGCCTGAGGTGGCGGCCATGCTCACAGCACCCAAGGAGGCAAACAGCAGTCCCCCGACTACGAAGGGCTTGTGCCGGCCGTGAGAGTCCGCCCAGACGCCGATGGGAACACGCAACAGGAGCTGGGCGATCGCGTAGGAAGCTATGACCGCTCCCACCATGGAGAGGCCCGCTCCACCCGACTCGGCGCGCTGGGGAAGGATAGGAACGTAGAGGTAGAGCGACGCCCAGAACAGGAAGGTGGTGGCGCTCAGGAAGGAGCAGGGACCGGCGACGCGTCGCGGTGGGTACGTGGTCGCTCTCCCACGGAGCAGGCTCCGTTCGCGGTCCCGTCAGAGAGAACCGCCCACGGGGTGTTGACGCGGACTCAGACGACCGCGTCGCAGCGCTGCTAGTGCCTTCCCGCTCGGTGCCCACTTCCGTGTAAACGGGCCTCCCTTCCGTGGGTCGAGGTGCCCGGTCTGTCAGACCGCGGCCACCTCTTCGTAGCGGCAGTAGCGCAGGGCCTGGTGACGTTCGCCCTCGCCGGCTCCCAGAAGTTCCTGTATTTAACGTTCCGCGTCGTGCAGGTGGCGTTGCTCGATTAGTTCCAAGATTTCAACGGCCCGCTCGATCTTGAGGGCGCCGGCCAACTTCCGGAAGTGCTCAACGTGGTGCACCATATCGGCAAGGTCTTCAGCCGCGAGGGCCACCAAAGCCTAGAGCGCCCAGGGCAACGAGATGAGGTGTTAGGAAGCTTCGCTGGACCACTTGTCACCCGAAGCCACGAAAATGCCGACACTGAAGTATCCGTCGCTCACGCACGCCTTCACCCGGCACACTTCGCCCGCCGAGCCCACGGCCACGTTCCGGAGTCCCGACCTCTCCAGCCACCTCACTATGTCCACCCGGCCGAAACCCATCCATCGGTAGTGATGCCCTTCCTTCAGGCATTCGAGGTCGTGCTTGTCCAGGTCCGTGACCACGAGCCTACCTCCGGGAGACAGAATTCGAATCAACTCCCCGATCGCCGAATGTGGCGACTCAACGTGATGCAGGTACATGTTGGCAAAGGCGTAGTCAACCGTCCGATCGGCGATGGGAAGGTGGTGTGCCTCTCCGACACGGTAGTCGATCGTCTCCTCGCCGGCGAACCTTCTCCTCATCTCCACCAGCATATTCTCGGAACGGTCGACGGCGATCACGCGGAGGCCTCTGGCTACTAGGCCCTCGGTAACGAATCCGGTGCCCGCACCGATATCCGCAGCGATCCTACCCCGCTGCAGATCGGCGGTGGCGAACGCGACGTCTCTGACGGCCTCCGAGTAGAGCTCTTCCCGCATCTCGTCCGATCGATGGGCCACGCGATCAAAATCCTCTTTGCTGCTCATACTTCCCCTTCCTACGCCTTCGACGGGCACTCGGAGGTTTGGCCCGTGTGACTGGAGAGTCCGTCGGCTGTGTGTCGCTCCGCTCGGTGACGGAGGACGACACGAACCGTCCGCACGGGCGCTGAAGGGCTCTGCAAAATCCCTCAACGCTCCGCGCGGACTACCTCTCGGGCTAAACCCGGTCGAGGACGGGTCGCTCTCCATTAGCTGGCGGTCATGCTCGGTCCGTGCGTGTCGCAACTGAGCCTGTGGACTCCGGTCTGAGCCGCCGCGAACTCCAGCTTGTATTCTGTAGAAGAGTCCGAATTTCAGGACCGCACCTCCCAATGGATTGCACTAAAGGCGCCCCGCCGCCAAAGTTGTGGAACCTCTGGGATGTATCTAGCCTACGCGTGTTACGCGGGCGTTACAGACCAAGAAGACCATCCGCACGGAGGTTGGGGGCTTGGCTGTTCCCCTCAACGTTTCGCGCGGACTCCCTCTTGGGCTTAAAGGGCCCTGGTCGAGGACGGATGGCTCTCTATTAGCTGGTGGGCAGCACGAGTATATTGGCGATCATGCTGGGCCCGTGCGTATCGCAGACGAGCTTGTAAACTCCGGTCTGAGCCGCCGCGAACTCCAGCTTGTATTCTCTCCCTCTGTTCATCTTGATCGGCTCGCCGATCAGGGTCCCATCGGGCGCCACCAGACGGGCGAAGTGGTCGTTGCCATTGACTATGAAGGCGGTGAGCCTGACCGTATCGCCCTGATACGCGATCACCGAACCCGGGGTCCAAACGTAGCTGGCCACCTGCCAGTTTTGAGGCTTTCCTTGATCGAAGCCGGGGGCCTTGTACCTGTATCCTTGTGAGAGTGTGGTGGGGTCCACGTCCGGTGGTTGCAGCTCGTCCGCACTCGTGGTCCCTTTCCATTCCACTCCGGTCAGATAGTAGTCCCGGACTCCTGGCGTCACGTCTATCTTCCCAACCCTTTCCTGCACTGTCGCCAGGGTAGCCTGCGCGTCGGCGACGCTCTTTTCGACGGTTGTTACCCTGCTCTCGACAGGCTTCAGATCGGTACCGCAAGCCAGGGCGGCGATCATCGCCACCGTCACGCCTCCCAGGACCAGCAATCGTCTTAGACGGATCTCCATCGTCTCCTCCTTCCCCTTCACGGCTCTTTCGTAGCTGCTGCTACGGCTTGTCACTTTTATAGCAGCAACGCCTGTTACAGTTCCGTATCAGGTGATACGGCGACCGTAACAAGCCCGCTACAGTCCGCCAAGATCGGGAGGCAAAGATGGGCGTAGTCCAGGGTGGTCAGCCGTAAGGGCCAGACCCTAACTCTCCAGCATATACCCCACTCCAGAGAGCGTCGTAATGAACCGGGGGGCCTGCGGGTTATCACCCAGCCTCTGTCGAAGACGCCATATGGTCACTCTTAGCACTTCGTGGCCGCCGATGTGCTCAGGTCCCCAGACCTTGCCGACAATATCGTCCTGGGTAACCACTTTACCGGCGTTGGCCGCAAGGTAGCTCAGGACGCGGTATTCGGTGGGAGAGAGATGGACCTCATGGTGCTTCACGGTGACCCTTCGGGTCATGAAATCGACCTCCAAGTCGCCCACGGATACCCGCGGCTGGGTGCCGGCGGACTCGGAGGTACGAGCCCGGCGCAGGACCGCCCCCACTCTCGCCATCAGCTCCTGAGCTGAGAATGGCTTGACCACGTAGTCATCGGCCCCCAACTGTAGGCCTCTCACTTTGTCCTCCTCAGCCCCTTTAGCTGTAAGCATGATGATGGGCACCGAGGAAACTTCCCTGAGCGTCGAACACACGTCAAAGCCGTCGCGACCGGGTAGCATGATATCGAGCAGCAGCAGGTCTGGAGGCCGCCTGGCAAACGCGAGGAGCGCCTCCTCGCCCGTGCCAACGCCGGTGACACGATAACCCTCCTCCTCAAGGTTGAATCGAATCAGACGGACGTATCTGGGCTCGTCATCGACGACCAGGATCTGCCCTTCCGCCACTAGTCGCCTCCTTCTGTTTCAGGGACTCTCACCGTCTCCGTGCCCCAAGTCTCCCGCTGCACGTCGGTCAGCAAGCGGTACCGTGAAGAAGAATGTGCTGCCGAGGCCCAAGGCGGTTTCCACCCACATCTCACCACCCAGGGACTCGACGACGCCCAATGAGATGCTCAGCCCGATGCCCGTGCCCCGCGTCCTGCGCCGCCTGGAGCTATCACCACGGTAGAAGGGCTCAAATATATGTTCCACCTCTTCAGGAGGGATACCGTCGCCTCGATCGCTCACGCTTACGACGGCGTGATCCGGGGTCACCCGGGTGGCGACCTCTATCGGCGAACCGGGGTCCGAGTAGCCCGCCGCGTTGTCGACAAGGTTGTGGAGGACCTGCTCTATCCTCATGGGGTCGGCGTAGACGATGGGTTCCTCGCTGGCCAGCTTTACGGCGACGGTATACCTCCTATCCCGCGTGACGGCTGCAACGTTGCGGACGGCGGTATCGATAAGCCGGTTAAGCACCACGGGCTGCGGTTTCAAGTCGAGCCTGCCCGCCTGGAGTCTCGACGCGTCCAGCAGCTCGCCTATCATCCTCTCGAGTTTGTCGGACTCTTCGTCGATGACCGTGAGGAACTCCTCTCGCGTGGACGCGTCCACGTCGACATCGTCTCGAAGCAGAGTGGTCGCATAGCCCTTGATGATACCCAGCGGTGTGCGCAGCTCGTGCGATACTGCGGAAATGAACTCGGCTTTCACCTGGTCAAGCTCCTGCCGCGTCTGAACTCGGCCGAGCTCGCGCAGGAGACGGGCGCTCTCACGTCGCTGTCGCGCGATCGTGGCACTGGCCCCCTTCACCATACCCACCAGGAGCACATACATCGCGACCGTAGCGCCGCCGACGACAAACCAGCTGCGAAGGCGGGCAGCGCGGATCTCGACCCTCAGGGCCTCAGTGTCCTCGTAGAACTCGACGGCGCCCAAGGGCTCGCCCGTACCGGACAGTCTCCAGGGAGTGTAGGTCTCTACCAGCCTGGAAAACCTTTCACGCTCGTAGACGTTCTCGGGAGCCTGCAGGTTACTGATATGGGATACGGTCTCTCCATTCAGGGCCTTCTCCAAATCAGGGCTGACGTCGAACTGTCTACCGACGAGGTCTCGCTGCGGGCTGTACAGGATTCGGCCATCCCTTGACCAGACCTTGAACGACACCACGCGCTGGCCCAGATCCGTCTCGAACAGCATCCGGTCCAAGGCGGCCACGTGCTCGGGATCGACTTCCCCGTGGGTGTTCAGGTCATTCAGGACCGGCATCATCGCGCTGGTGACGAAGGACGCCGTCACCGACGCCGTCCGGTTCATCACGCCAGTTTCGATCTGTTTGGCGACCCACCAGCCGATAACGAGCATCCCCGCCAACAAAATTAGGAGACTCACCAATGCGAACTGCGTAGTCAGACTAACCCGCGAGAGACGCCGTGGCAGATGGTGGACTAATTGGGGCAACATCAGATATAGCCTGGGGCCTGTTGCGCACGGACCGCATCGGCCGGTGCCGCGCGGGCTAAGGGTCGATCCATTCAGGCAGGCCGATGGTCATCAGGCGGCGTGTCGCCCGACGGGCTCATGAGTTGACCGTGATGCTGCCAGTCATTCCGTAGGCCGCGTGGGGGATGCATATCAGGGTGAAGGTGCCTGCCTTGTCGAAGGTCACCGTGAATTCGATGGTCTCCCCCGCGCCGATGGACTCGTCGATGCCCAGTGCGTCAACGGTAAAGGTGTGAAACTCGGTCTCGGCGGTTGAACGGAACGTAACTGTATCGCCTAGCTTGAAGGTGAAGTCCGCGGGGTCAAATTCATAGACGCCGCTGCCACTCGTGTCCTTGTTGAGCACGTCGACCACGGTCGCTCCGGTTTGGCCACCCGAGGCGGGCACTGACGTAGGGGCAGGCGCCGATATGGGCGGGGGCAGCGGCGCCGAGGTGGGGGTCGGCGCTGCCGAGCGCTGTGTCTCTGCGCTATCGTCGTCACCTCCTCCGCAGGCCACAAGTGCGAGAGACAGTGTCGCGGTCAGCACGGCGAACGGGATCAGGGTCCTGGTCATGTGACCTCCTTTGCTAGAGCCTGATCGACGCATAGTGATGAGATTCACAATGTCTCTAGGGAAACGCACCGACGTTACACGAGCGTTACAAAGGTGCGCCCCAACGAGCGGACGCGCCGGTCCGCGCACCGTGTGCATCATCTGACCGGGGACAGCACAACCGAGTAACGGCTCGGTAACGCTGGTAGACTTCGATCCAGGTCTCCTCGTCGCATTGGGGACGGCGGCGCGGAACCATCGGAGACTCGAGGGACTGCTAAGGGAGGGCGGCTCCATCTTTCTCTTGCCAAGATGAGACGGAGTTCCTTGGAACACGCGGCCTATCTAAGCAGGGACCGCGTCGAAGCGCGCCTCCAGGCTCGCGAGTAGCTCTCGCTCTCCGGGGTCAAGCTCCCGCGCGACCCAATCTATTACCCATCGCGGGTCGTCGGCACTGTCATCGATTAGCAGACGTCTGGCCAACTCGAGCTGCTGCTCCTCGTCAATCCGGTCACGGACCAGAGAGACGACGAAGGCCTCCTCATTCTCAAAGTGGTCGAACTCGAGGACGCGCAGGGCCATCACGCGCCTGTAGAGGTGGCGTCTGGTA
>JADFHV010000306.1 GCA_022566975.1 Chloroflexota bacterium | reverse complement strand
ACGCCGCAGCGAAACGACGGCCGCATTACCGGTAGAGATTACTTAGCCAAGAGAACCGCTCCGGGTTAAGGTCCTTGCCCTTGAATCCCGGGAAGTCGGGGCCGTAGCGGTAGGCGCGGAAAACCCGGCTGGCGTAGCCGAACCGGTCGTCGTAGCCGTAGAAGGGATTGGCGTATTCCCACACCAGGGTCCCTTCCTGAGTAACCTCGAATAGCCGCCCGGTCATGCCCTCGCAGATCAAGGTGTTTCCGTTGGGCAGGCGTTGGGCGCCGCTGATGAAGGCGCTGAAAAACTCCCAGCCCGGCCGGGTTTTGTACTCCCACTTGATTTCGTTGTTCGCCGGGTCGACTTCTAGAATCCTGGAGCTGGGGGTGGGCGCGGTTACGGCGTGCCAACCGTTGTCGAAAATCAGAATGTTCCCATTGTCCAACAAGGTGGGATCGTGCTGATGGCCCAGCTCTCCCCGGCCCCACTTCCAGGTGAACTCTCCGGTGGCCTTATCGATCACTGAGGCAGCGAGCTTCGTCACTGTTCGTCCCTCCCAGAGCGCTCTCGTCCCACAATCTTATCCGTTATTGTGCCTGCGCGCCACGCGGCCACCCATGGGAGAGCAGGTCAACGATGCAGACCCCCAGGGCGACACTGTGGCCGCACTGTATCCGCCTGAGGTCGTGACACCCGTGCACGTACTGGAAGTCATGGTGGGATAGTCACAATGTGAATTGAGTGCCGACGCGGTATCTGCGCCCACCTTGGCCGCTTTAAGGTTGATTCGCTCAGGGGCCGCACCCAGCGCGCCGCACCTACAGCGGTCCCGGACGCGACTCGGACGATGGACGGTCTTGCGCCACACCCGAGCAATGGCGCGAATCGGGTTATCGCCAGAGGAGAGCAACGCCCAGGAGAGCCCAAGGTGACGACAACAGCCAACGCCACCGTGACTCAAACCCTAAGACTCCTGGCGGCGTACAGCGAGGCCGGGGACGCACAGGCGCGCGACGAGCTGGTCGCCAACTACGCCCCGCTGGTGCGCAGGATGTGCAAGAAGTTCCGGGCATCGAGCGAGACCCAGGAGGACCTGTTTCAGGTGGGCGTCATTGGGCTATTGAGGGCGATCGAAAAGTTCGATCCAAGCTACAACACCAGCTTCGCCTCGCTCGCAGTCCCCGAGGTGCTGGGGGCCATTCTCAACCACCTCAGGGACCACGGCAGCCTGATCAAGATGCCGCGTGCCCTGCGACAAAAGATGCTGTCCGTTGACAGGGTCGCTGGGAGGCTGGCCGTCCGCCTGGGGCGGTGGCCTACCATCGCGGAGCTTGCCGAGGAGTGTAGCCTTACCGAAGACGAAATCTACGACGCGCTCGAGCTCGGCTACACGCGGGAGCCTCGATCTCTGGACGAGGCCATCGAGGGCGAAGACGCGGAAAGCGACTTGTCACTATCGGATACCGTGGGCCATGAGGACATCCAGTTCGACGTGTCACTGGACCGCATGACACTGGCGGCGGCCCTGAGCACCCTGCCGGCGCGAGAGAGGAAGATCGTCATATTAAGATACTACGGGGGGATGTCCCAGGTGCAGACCGCCCGGCGCATCAAGGTGTCCCAGATGCATGTGTCCCGGCTGGAGCGAGGCGCCCTGTCGAAGCTGAGGCTTATCATCCACAGTCGGCCGGCGTCCTCGCAAGAGGCCGGCCGGGAGAAGCGCTCCACCTCTTCCCGCATGCCCGCCGTCTCCTAGCGTTGCGCCAGGCCACTCAGAGAGGCATCAAGCGGGGTCGGGTTAACGTCATCTGCGGCTCAGTCAGCCGGGTCCGCCGTCGAGGAGCTCGTAACGAAGCATTTACGGCGAGATGCCCTGCTGGGCCAGCAGCTCGTGAAGCCTTGCGACGGTCTGGCTGTTCTCCTCCAACGAGAACCCGTCCACGCGGTACTCGGACTTCGTGCTCATGCCATCCACCGCACCCTGGTCCACGGTGCGCTTCACCAGGTCTCTCTCCGCCTCTATCGACGGCAAGAGGTCCTTCCCCGCCTGCCGGGACATCGCGGCCACAAGTCCGTACCCGCCCCAGTTCGAGACGCTGCAGATCACCAG
>JADFHV010000044.1:2526-10565 GCA_022566975.1 Chloroflexota bacterium | reverse complement strand
ACCTTTTCGACCATTCCCCTTCCCCCTTCCTGACCAGGAAGGGGGAAGAATTCATACCTGAGGGACACCCTCAGACTCCCGGCAAAGGGGCGCTGCCCCTCTGCACACCCCTTTTTCATCAGCCTGCGAGACCGCCCTTTTGCCACGCTGGATCTCCTGGGTAGGGGCGGCCCGTGTCGGGCCGCCCCTACGGTCCTGACAGAGGGCTACGACCCAGAGCCGGTGAGAACGAGCTTGTTACTCGCCTCCGCCTCGACTCGGGCCCTGTCTATGGGGATGTAGTGGTGGCGGCCATCGAGCCACGTCTGTAGCTGATCGCAGTAGTTGTCGCTGCCCGGGTGGCCTGACTGGCCCGCCGCGTCTACCGCCCACAGTCCCGGAGGGTCATCCGCAAGGTCGGCGTTGATGCGGTAGTTGGCGCCCATGACCGCAAGGTAGTTGGGGTCGAAGCCCGTGTTGCACACGGTCACGCCGCTGCCTCCGACGGGGTCGCCCCCGCGGTCCAGGGCCTGGAAGACCTCCCCTCGACCGGACAGGTGGTGTCTAAGCTGAATGGTATGGACCGAACCCCACGTCCAGCCCGCCGCATCGGGACCGAGCCTGGCTTCGAGATCGTCAAGGGTCCGTCGCATCGCCCTCACGATGGCCTCATCGCGGCTGCCGCTGGTGAACCAGGAGTGCCTATCGTCGTCGAGAAGCTCCAGGGCCAGGCCGCTGACAGCCGCACCGAGAAGCTCGACCACGTCGCCATCGAACCGCTGCGCGGCCACCTCGGCGCCCCAGTTACGGAAGAAGGTCTCGAAGATTGCCGCTCCAACGGCCTCGGGCTCCATCCGACAGTCCCACGCCCTCAGGTGGTCGGCGGCCCCTCTTATATCGGCATCCTGGGCGGCTTCCAACGTTCGCAGCAGCCCCGGCAAGCCCTCGACTGCGCGCAACGAGAGGGAGTCGACCTGCATCGTCGCCATGTCCTCCCGCGCCAGCTTCTCCCTCGCCTCGATCATCTGACGGATGCGACGGGCCCGATGCCCGCTGCTCCAGACGCCCGAGAGTGGATAGGGAAAGTCGTCGGCGACCGTGCGGTTGTTGGCGGACCTGATCCACCCCTGCTCCGGGTCCTCCATCCGCGGCATGGCGTCGAACGGGATGGTTGTTCGCCACTGGTGGGCGGGGTCCCACCCGGGCCGGTAGCCACGGCCCCAGTCCTCTTTGATCGGGATACGGCCCATCGCCTGGTAGCCGATGTGCCCGTCGACGTCGGCGAAGCCGAAGCTCCACGTCGGCACGATCCACGTCCTGAGAGCCTCTCTGAGCTCGGCGGCACTGCTCGCGCGATTAACTTCGAGCAGGCTGGTTATCTCGTCGCAGGGCTCGAGGCCCATCCAGCGAAGGGAGACGGGCCCGGTGTCACTGGCCGCCTCGGGAATGAGCTCGTCCACTATCGGGCCATTGCGAGTGGACCGCACCGTCTTGGTAACCGTCTCGCCGCCTTTGACGACGATCCTCTCCTCGGTCTCGTCGGCCCGCTCCCATTTGCCGTCGTACAGGAAATATCCCGGCCTGTCGCGGTCCTCCTTCTCCTGGTACAGGTCTCGTTGGGCACAGATGTTGTTGGTGAGGCCCCAGGCGACGCGGTCGTTCCGCCCGAATATGATCCCGGGGACGCCGACATATCCCGAGCCGGTGACGTTGAAGCCGGCGCCGGACAGGTGGACCTGATACCAGCACGAAACGCTCCCGAAGGCGATGTGAGGGTCGCTGGCGACCAGCGGAAGCCCCGACTCGGACCGCCCGCCGCCGATCACCCAGTTGTTGCTGCCGAGGCCCTCGTCGGGGTCACTCACCACCGCGCCTACCCTCTCGGCGCCCGACCGTCCGGCGTCGTAGTAGCCTGGCGGTACGATGGACTCCTCGTCCGCCTCGCCAGTGAGAAACGCCTGGTACAACGGTCCGTCGCCCAGCGCCCGCCTGGCCAGCTCGGGGAGGACGATGGCCGGCAGGCGCCCCGTGAGGTACCACCTGAACTCGGCCCATATGGCCACCGAGTCTGCGGGCGACCAAGGCTCGGGCTCGTAGTCCAGCAGGTCAAACTCGATCGGCCACACTCCACGGCTCTCTTCCATCGCGGCGTTGATTCCTCGGGACATGGCCTCGAGTCGGCGGACGGTCGCAGCGGGCAGCCGCTCGGCCTCCTCGCGCGCGATCCTGTTGGTCCCGACGGTGCGTGCGATGGTGTCGAGCTCGAGGCCGCTGTGCCCCAGTATCTCGGACAGCCGGCCCATGGCCTTTCGGCGCAGGTAATCGAGCTGCCAGAGCCGGTCCTGGCCCATGGCGAAGCCGTAGCCGAAGAAGAGATCGTCGTCGCTGCCCCCGTAGATATGGGGAGTTCCCCGCTCGTCTCGGAATATCTCCACCTTCGCTACGCCGTCTATCGTCCTGGAGCCCTCGAGGTCGGGTAGTCTCGCCTGGAGCTGCCCGGACCACCATGCGTCAAACTCCTCCCCAGTCATGCCGGCATCCTTGCGAACGGTCTGGATGGACTCCCCGGCACCCAGCCGGCGCAGCATCGATCTATCGTCCGACGCCATAACGGTCTCCTTTCGCCGCGGTATTAAGACACCCCTGCCCATCGCCCACCTCGTTGGCCACCACAAGTCGGGACTCTCCTTGGACTGAGAAGGTGTCCTCTACAACCTCGGCCATGCTGTGCCTTTCCTTGGTGATGGCGAGTATCCTCGCCCATTCGTCCGGTCAAATATGGGTCCCAGGCTCTAACGCATGGACGCGAACGTGTCGTCGGCCGCCGCCAGGGTCTGCTCAATGTCCTCTTCGGTGTGGGCGGTGGAGACGAAGCCGTAGCCCCATCGGACCCCTCGCTCCATCATTCCCAGGTTGAACGTGCTGCCCTTCTCAACGTCCGTTACCCGCTGGCCCGTCCGGTAGTCTCGTACCTCCGTAACGTCCGGGTCGTTGCTGAATACCATGAACAGCGTGCCGGTCAGCCACTGGAGCACGATATCGAACTCGTGCTTGGAGGCCAGACCGCGGAGCCCTTCGGCGAGGCGCTCGGTCGTCGAGTGGAGCTGCCGGTACGCGGCGCCGTCACTCTCCGTCAGCTTGTTGAGGGACGCCTCCGCAGCGGCCATGGACATCATGTTGGCGTTGGCGGTGCCGCCATGGTGGACTGTCCCGTCCTCCATGACGCTCATCACGCCGCGCCTGCCGGCCAGGGCCGAGACCGGAAACCCGCCGCCAAGGGCCTTGGCAAAGATAGCCAGGTCGGGTGTAACGCCCAGCAGCTCTTGAGCGCCGCCTGGGGCTACTCGAAAGCCGGTTATCACCTCATCGAAGATGAGCACGATGCCGTGCTCGTCGCACAAGCGGCGCATCTCCGCCATGTACTCGTAGGGTGGAAGCATGGAGTCCCGTCCCGGGTCCACGATGATCGCCGCAAGGTCGTCCTTGTTGTGCTCGACGGCCTTCCGCAGCACGGCGACGTCATTAAAGGGTATGACGATGATGTCGTTGGCGACGCTGGGAGACATGCCCCCGCTCTCCGGGACGGGCACCGGATGCACGTAGGGACCCTCGGCGCCCATCGGCGTCTCGGCATGCCGGAACTTGACGCTGTCCAGCCAGCCGTGGAAAAATCCCTCGAACTTTACGAACTTGCTCCTGCCTGTGTAGCCTCTGGCCACCCTCAGCGCGGCCTGAGCGGCCTCGGACCCTGAGCTGGCAAAACGCACCAGCTCAGCGCACGGCACCATGCTCTGGACCTTCTCGGAGACGGTGATCTCCAGCTCGTGCATCCCGGCGAACATCTGGCCGCGCTGCATGCGACGCGTGACGTTCTCCAGGAGGAAAGCAGGTGAATGGCCGAAGACCAGGGGACCTCGGGCGAGGTTGTAGTCGATGTACTCGTTGCCGTCGACGTCGAAGAGGCGGGAGCCCTTGCCGTAGTCGTAGAATATGGGCAGAGGCTTGTCGCGGCCGTCGCTGCTGACGCCGCCGGCGTGAGACCTCTTGGCGCGCTGGTATAGCTCGAGGCTTTTTTGGTGTTTCACGTGCGGTGGGAGCCTCTGCTTTCGTCCCGGTCTATATTGCCCGCCAATCCGGCCGCCCCACGACGCCGACTGTAACATAGCCCCCGCTCAGCGACAACGAGCGCGGCAGGGGGTGTGACGACACACCGACCGCGCTGGATCGGCCCATGAGGCTCGAGGTGCCGGTGCCCCCTAGGTACGGGCCTTGCGGCCGTCCGCGGCGGCGTCCTGGAAGGCGCCCATAAGCTCATCGGTCGAGCGCCTGAGGATGGTCGTGTTGACCGTGAGGCGGATGCGTGAAGGGTCGTCATCGTCGGCGTAGACGAAGACGGACCGGCCGCGAAGTGACTCGATAAACGCGTCGATGTCAACTTCGGCGCTCAGCTCGATAGGGAATATGTTGGAGCCGTGCTCGATGCGCCGCACGGCGATGTCCGGCAGCTCATCCATCCGGGCGAACAGGTCTGTGGCCCGCTTCATTGCCGACGCGAACCGGTCCTCGAAGCCTTCCGTCCCCTTCAAGGCGAGGGCCGCGGCCAGATAGGCGGAGAATAGCCCGCCACCGAACATCCGACGCTCATGGTAGAGATCGTTGGTGAACTCCGACGACCCGGCCAGTATCGCGCCAAAGGGCGCGCCGAAGTACTTGTAGAGAGAGACGTATACGGTGTCGAAGAGGGCGGCGTAGTCCCTCGCAGAGACTCCCGTGGCGGCCGACATCATATAGAGGCGCGCCCCGTCCAGGTGGGTCGCGACGCGGCGCTCCTCGCAGAGCTCCGATATGGCCTTCATCTGGTCAAAGGGGACGACCTGGCCCGACTGGCGACGCACGGGGCTCTCGACCATCACGGCCCCTATCGGACTGGCCACTCTGGCGCTGTCGGACAGGTCCATGGCCTCCCTCAGCTCGTCGACCGAAAACCACGGCCGGCCGGGAGCCAGTGGGACCAGCGTTATCCCGCTGAGCTTCGCGACGCAGTCGCCACTGTCGTGGTACAGGTGGCTCTGCTCCTGAACGATCGCCTTCTGCCTCGGCCCGCAGAGCTGCCTGATGGCCAGGTGGTTGGCCAGCGTGCCGGTGGGCATGAAGATGGCAGACTCCTTTCCCAGCATCTCCGCGAACCTCTGCTCAAGCCTCTCGACCGAGCCTCCAAGGCTGTAAGTGTCCGCCTCGACATCGAGGGCGTCCAGCTCGGCCAGCTGCCTTAGCGTCCTGCTGGGTGTTCTCGGCTCCCCATCGCCCCTGAATACGACCGCGCCTTCAGCGTCCCATAGCTGGACATGGTCCTTGGGCTTCTCTCGGACGGCAACGGTGTCACTGGAAGATGAGGTCATTTACAGGCTCCTTTCCTCGCGCCGGGACCGGGCACCCGTTAGTGTCCTGCTGGGCGATGATAGCCACGCTCCCACTGGGTGTCAACGCACTGGACGACGGGCGGCTACGGGCCCGAGCCCTGGCGGCGGACGTAGAGTCCGAGGCGCGTGCCTCCGATAACGTGGAGGTGGCCGTGGTGCTGTGTTTGGACCGCATCGTGGCCGAAGTTGGAGAGGATGCGGAAGCCGTTGGGGCAGTGCTCCTGGCCCATCCGGACGGCCAGGGCCCCAAGTCGCGACAGGACCGGTCCGCCGGTCCAGAGCTCTGTCTGAGTCATGTGCTCTCTGGGCACCAGGAGTATCATGACCGGCACCCAGTCGAGATGGTTGTCGAAGACGACGAAGTCGTCGTCCTCGTATCGGACCCGCGAGGGCAGACGGCCCGCGACGATCTCGCAGAAGGTGCAGTAGTCCGGGTCCATCAAACGCAATCTGGTCCCGCGAACGGTTAGCGGAGAGACTGCTGCTCGGGCCGCGTCAGCCGCGCCGTTCCTTGATGCGATAGTCGGGCGCGTCTATTCGGACGAGCTGGCCGACGTAGGGGTCCCGCACCCGAGAGCTAATGGGACCGGTCTGCTCGGCGAAGTCGAGAGTGCTGGTGATGACCGTGGGCAGCCGTCCGTTGTGGCGATGGACGATTATCTGGTACAGCTTCTCCTGGGCCCAGGGGCTGCTATGCTCGCGCCCAAGGTCGTCCAGGACGAGGAGCTCGGCGTTCTTAACCTCGTCGAAGACCCGGTCGTAGGTCACGCGGCTCTCCGGCGTAAAGGTGTACCTCAGATAGTCCAACAGCTCTGGGACGAATTTGAAGAAGACAGGATGCCCCTGCTTCAGACGCTCGACGGCGATGGCGACTGCCAGGTGGGTCTTGCCGACCCCGGTCTCGCCGAAGAGCGTCAACCAGCCGTGCGGGTCTGCCGCGAAGTTCTTTGCCGACTGAAAGGCGCCCTCAAGGGAAGCCCTCTGGGCAGCGCTGGGGTTGTTGCCACGCACAGCGAAGGTCTCGAAGGTCATTCGCCGGAGCAACTCAGGGTCGATCCGTCCCTGCCGGTGGACCGGACCGACCTCCCTCGCCTTCACCGAAACGATGCGCGACAGGCCTTGCGCCTCCAATCGGCTGCGGATGTAGGGATCGATCTCGTCGAGATCGGACGCCGCGGTAAAGATGGTAGGGAGCTCGGCGTTGTATCGATGGTTGACGATCTGCTGGAGCTTCTCCTGCGCCCACGGCGTGGAGCTCTGAGTGCCGAGGCCGTCAAGGACGAGGAGTGGCGTGTTGGTGACCTGCTCGAAGAGGTCGCCGTAGGACGTCTCGGCAGTCGGGGCGAAGCCTGCGCGGAGGTGGTCGAGAAGGTCCGGGACGTGCACGAAGAATACGGCCCTGCCTGTTTCGATGCATCGGTTGGCGACGGCGGCAGCCAGGTGCGTCTTTCCAGAGCCGTGGGGACCTGTGATGACCAGCCACCCGGTAGGCTGCTCCGCGTACTGGACCGCCGTCTCGTGAGCGGCCTGGAACACACGACGGTCCTCCGGGTCGTCGGTCCTTCCTTCTGGGCTCAATGTCTCGAAAGTAAACCTGGTGAGGTGGCCGAGGTTGCTGTAGCGTAGAAGCCGGGCCGAGCGCTCCTGGTCCAGCCGGTCGCGGCGGCACTGACAGGTGACGACCTGTCCGAACTCGGGGTGCCCCGCCGGCACGTCCGGCGTGAACCAGCCCCGGCCCCCGCAGACTTCACAGTCCCCGCTGCCGTTGCCCGAGTCTTCCCACAGGTTCGGCGGCAGGTCGTCCTTGGAGACCTTTCTAGTAGTACCCAGCCGTTTTAGGACGTCTCCCAGGTTCTCCATCGCCTCTGCCTTCCCGCTCCCAGCGCTCCAGGATGCGGGTGATATAGCGCCAGCTCCGCTTGTTCTGGCTCACGGCTTCCCGAAAGGCCTCCTCGATCCACGGCGCTGGGTAGACCTGCTCAGCCTCGCGGAGCTCGTCGGCCATCATCGGACTTAGCATGCCCACGTTGTCCTCATACAGGGCGAAGATGTTGGGCTGTTGAACGGCTCCCTCCCACGGCTCGTCCACAGGGACCTGCTGAGGAGAGAGGTCTGCCTCTGAGATGGCGGCCAGGGCGCTCCTGTCCGCCTCGGTGTTCAGCATGTAGATTCGTTCCTGTCCATCGTCCAACTGGACCGTGCCGGACACGAGCGTACCCCTCTCGACGGCGTGAGCCAGCGCTGCCTCAACCCTTAAGCGACGCGGCGAGTCACCATCGGCCAGGGCCCTAGATAGGGTACGGTCCGCCAGGAGCGCGGACAGGGTAACGAACCTGGGGTAGCCTCTCTTCTGGTGCAACGCCCAGATGACCCGAAGCGTGCACTTGAGCTCGGCCAGGTCGTCTATCTGCTCCAGCAGGGGGCCGAAGACGGGGTCGGGGACAGGCGTGAAACGCACCCGGCGAGGAAACCCGGCGAAGGCCATGTTAGGCGAACTCCATGGAACGGGTCCGAGGCTGCAGGCCCTCGAACCTGACGACGTTGTCGCGGAAGTAGAGAGCAATGTTGCCCGTGGGCCCATTGCGGTTTTTTAGGACCATGATCTCCGCGATGTTCTGCGGGTAAGGCTCAGTGGGATGA
>JADFHV010000044.1:0-2517 GCA_022566975.1 Chloroflexota bacterium | reverse complement strand
GCGCCGCGCCGGGTGCATTCGACGAAACCTCCCCCCCGCGGGGGGTGGGTTTTAGAGGGTGGGGGAAACGCTGGCCGTCCACTACGCATACTCCATCGTGTGGCTCGGGCTCTGGAGGCTCTCGAAGCGGACCACGTCGCTGCGGAAGTACAGGGGCACTGTGCCCAGCGGCCCGTTGCGGTGCTTTGCGAAGATCAGCTCGACGATGTTCTGGGGGTAGTCGCGGGTCGGGTTCCGCTTCTCCCACTCGTCCCTGGTCGTGTAGCGGTCCTCACGGTAGATGAATGCGACGATGTCGGCGTCCTGCTCGATGCTCCCGCTCTCGCGCAGGTCGGAGAGCAGGGGGCGATGGTTCGGGCGCTGCTCCGGCGCGCGGCTGAGCTGGGAGCAGGCCAGCACCGGTATGTCCAGGTCCCGGGCCAGACCCTTGAGGGAGCGAGAGATCTCCCCCATCTCCTGGACCCTGTTTTCGGACCTCCAGCCGGAGGACGCGGCGCCGCTGATGAGCTGCAGATAGTCCACAACCAGCAGGTCCAGGCCCCGGTCACTCTGGAGCCTGCGGGCCTTGCCCCGCATCTCTACAATGCCCTGGATGGGGGTATCGTCGATGTAGATGGGCAGGTCGGAGAGAGCGCCGATAGCGTCCAACAGGCGCTTCTCCTCGGCATCGTTTATGAGCCCGACGCGCAGTCGGTTGCTGTCTATGTTGGCCTCGCTGGCCAGCAGGCGTACGCCGATCTGCTCGCTGCCCATCTCCAGGCTGAAGACACCGACGACGGCGCCCCGTGTGGCCGCGTAGTGGGCGATGTTGAAGGCCAGCGAACTCTTGCCCATGCTGGGACGGGCGGCCACGACGATCAAGTTGGAGCGCTGGAGGCCCCCGCCCAGCAGCTTGTCCAGGTCGGAGAACCCGGTGGCCACCGGAGCCAGGTGATCGGCCATGGGCCCCTGCATGGCCGCGCTCTCCTCCATGTAGGTGTCCAGCACCTCTTGGATGTGGGTGAAGTCACGGGAGCCGCGACCCGAGCGGACCCTGAACAGGGTCTCCTCAGCGCGACTCAGCGCGGCGTCGGCGTCGGGTCCGGCCTCGTAGCCGATGGCGGCGATCTCTCCACCGGCGTGGATGATCTGCCTCATGAGCGAGGTGCGTTGGACGATCCAGGCGTAGTGCTCGACGTGGACGGAGGTGGGCACCACCTGGACAAGATGGGACAGATAGGCCGGCCCGCCCACGCCCTCTAGACGTTCCTGTAGCGAGAGCTCGTGTGCGACCGATACCTGATTAACCCCCTCGCCCCGTTCGGAGAGGGCCAAACAGGCCTCGTAGCACCAGCGGTTCTTTTCGCTGTAGACGTCGCGAGGCCTGAGGAAGGCCGTGATTTTGGTGAGGGCCTCCCCGTCGATGAGGATGGAGCCGATGACCGACTCCTCGGCATCTATATCATGCGGCGGAAGGCGTTCGGCGTACAATTCCTAGTGCTCCCCCAGGATTAGTGATATGTCAACCACGACGAGCGCCGCTAAACAAGCCGCAGCCCGACGTGAGAGTCCCCTGGGGAGAGGTCTACTCCGACTCCTCCGGCTCGTCCGGCTTCATTGGCTCTTCCCCCGCCTTTGCAATCTTCTCCGCATGCATCCCAAGGCTTGCGAGTCCCCCAATCGCGCCGAGGTTCATGCTGTCGAGAGCGCTCGATGGGACGATCATCAGACTGCCCTTTTCCTTCAAGCCCTCAAGGAATTTCGAAGCATCAGGGCCTATGAGCTTGTCTACGACATCGAGCCCCTCGAAGGCGTCCTTACAATAGAACACCCCCGGGTCATATGCTCTCCCGTCATCCATAAAGAGAATCCTATAGCCAAACCTCCTGTGTATTGCGGCCCCGCCCACGAGCACCGGAAATCCCAACCCTCTCTTATGCAGCTCCTGTATGCAGATAGGCATCTGTTTGCTCGTGTTGACGAGGAGCGCGCTGAGCCCTATAGCCACGGCGTCATGCTCAAGGGCGGCATCGATGATGTTGTTAACCGGAATCCGTTTTCCCAAATCCACTATGTCATAGCCGTTATTGCCCAGTATAGTCCCAACGAGATTCTTCCCAATATCGTGCACATCCCCAAATACGGTGGCCAAGATGACCGTCCCCTTCGACGAGCCCTCTTTCTTCTCTAGATAGTTCTCGAGCTGTGCGACAGCCTTCTTCATGACCTCGGCGCTCTGCAGCACAAAGGGCAGGATCAACTCCCCTGAGCCGAACTTGTCCCCCACCTCCTTCATGGCGGGCAGCAGGACGTTGTTCAATATCCAAACCGCGTCCTCACCCTTCACGGACTCATCGATGAGCTCTTCGATACCTTCTTTTTTCCGGTGTACGATCTGCCAATGAATCTTCTCATGAAGCGTCATGCCCTCGGTTGGGTCAACCTTAGACTCTCGCTCAGCGGTATCGACGCTGTCTTCATAAAAGGCGATTACATCGGGCAGCGCATCCTGGGATTTGTTGAAAATCAGCTCGTCTA
>JADFHV010000305.1:1190-2139 GCA_022566975.1 Chloroflexota bacterium | reverse complement strand
AGCTCTTCGCCGGGGTCGGGGCACCGTCATGCCACTTGCGTCATTCCGAGGGGGCCTTCCGGGGAAGGGCGACGAGGAATCTTGTATCTTAGCGATTGGACCCGGCGCTAAGGTCGCCCCCCAATCCAGATTCCTCGTCGCCCCGGACCTGTTCCCGACTCGTCAGCCCGTCTGGACTCCTCGGAATGACAAGGTCTACCGTCTCCGTAGAGGCGGGTCTCAAAACCCGCCCTTACTGTGCAGGAGCTGACGAACGGTCGTCATGAGCAGCGCCTCGTGGCGGCTACGCCGAGGTTACGTTGGGCCCCGGTTTGAAACCTGCCTCTACTGACGTTAACATTGACGCATACAGTGTGGAGGACGATTACGCTATATGAAAATCCTGGTGATCAACGGTCCCAACCTCAACATGCTCGGCCAGAGAGAGGCCTCCCACTACGGGGTGAAGACCCTGCAGGATATCGAGGCGGCCGTCCGCTCCCGGGCCGAGGAGCTGGGTGTGGAGGTCGACTTCTTCCAGTCCAACCATGAGGGTGCCATCGTCGACTACCTGCAGGCCGCCGCGGCCGACGCATCGGGCATCGTCATCAACGCGGGGGCCCTCACGCACTACGGGCTGTCACTCCGCGACGCCCTGGTCGACTCGCGGCTGCCCATCGTCGAGGTCCACCTCTCCAACGTCCACGCCCGGGAGAGGTTCAGGCAGCGGTCGGTGATAGCCCGCATCGCAGAGGGTCAGATTGCCGGTCTGGGATGGCAGGGCTATCTCTTCGGACTGGAGTACCTGGCGACGCGCCTCCACGAATCGACAGGATAGGCAACAACATCTAGGGGGCTAAATGACCACGGACGTACGACTCCAACGCCTGCGCGGCCTTTGACTTCGATGAAGCGCAGCTCGATGAATGTTTTCGGGTCTTCGGGTTGCGGCCGGCGCGAAATCAGGTCG
>JADFHV010000305.1:0-1180 GCA_022566975.1 Chloroflexota bacterium | reverse complement strand
CACGGACCTACGACTCCAACGCCTGCGCGGCCGCCTGCAAGAGGAGGACCTCGACGGCATCCTGATCTCGTCAGCTGAGAACCGCCGGTATCTCTCAGGGTTCACCGGCTCCGCCGGGCACCTGCTCGTCTCAGGCGACGACGCGGTGCTGGCTACGGACTTCCGGTATGTCGAGCAGGGAGCCAAGCAGGCCCCCGGGTTCAGGGTGGAGCGAATAGGTCGGGAGCCGTGGTTTGGCAGGCTTTCGGCTGAGCTGGGGCTGAAGCGCGTCGGATTCGAAAGCGATGAGATGACGGTCTCAGCCCACGGAGCGCTTCAGAAGTCGCTGGAGGATGTCGAAGCTGCCGACAGGCCCGAGCTCGTCGCCACGACGAGCCTTGTGGACAGGCTGCGCGCCGTCAAGGACAAGTCCGAGCTGAAGCTGCTTACCAGGGCTGTGGCCATAGCCGACAAGGCCATGGACCGGGTAGCGCCAACTATCGAGGCGGGGGTGACCGAGAGGGAGGTGGCGTGGGAGCTGGAGAAGGCCATGCGAGAGCGTGGGGCGGAGGCGATCTCCTTCGATGTCATCGTGGGCGCCGGCCCTAACGGGGCCCTGCCCCATCACAGGGCGGACAATACGGTCATCAAGGCCGGCGACGCCGTCGTCATAGACATGGGAGCGACCTACGAGGGATACTGCAGCGACCTGACGCGGACGTTCATCGTCGGCGAGCCCGACGACACCTTCAAGCGTGTCTACGACACCGTCCTTCGAGCCCAGCTGGCGGCCGAGGAGCGGGTCACCGCCGGCTCCACCGGGGGCGAGGCCGACGCCATCGCCCGCGACATCATCGTTGAGGCCGGATATGGTGACGAGTTCGGTCACAGCCTGGGCCACGGCGTGGGCCTCGCGGTCCACGAGTATCCTCGGGTCGGAGCGCCCTCCGAGGACGTGCTGGAAGACGGGATGGTCTTCACCATCGAGCCCGGGATCTACATCACCGGCTGGGGAGGCGTCAGGATAGAAGACATCGTCATGATGGAAGACGGCCGGGCTCGGGTGCTCTCCAGAGCAGCCAAACTGCCGGCGTTTGGGAGTTAGCTGTCAGCTTTCAGCTGTCGGCCCTCAACAGTAATCTAACGGCTGAAGGCTGATAGGTGAAGAACCGGGGATGCTCCCGGCGGGGGGAATGAATGA
>JADFHV010000043.1 GCA_022566975.1 Chloroflexota bacterium | reverse complement strand
GCCATCTAACGTCTCTGCGATTCTGCTGCGCGTCCAAGATGCCCGCCGCAAGCGAAGCGCGCGAGCCTGATGTCACACGTGACAGATGCTATGGGGGAGGAGGGGTGGCTGCCGGTCCAGCCGGACCGGCAGCGAAGACGGGCCGCCGGGCATACCCTCCTCGGGAATCCCCATTCCTCACGGAGGTGCATCATGGCCGCGACGACCCGCTTCACTGATCCAATGCTTCCCGATCCTCCTGCGCTGTATCTCGCGTTCGAACTCTCCAATCGCTCCTGGAAACTTGCCTTCTCCACTGGGCTCGGGCAAAGGGCTCGACTCCGCTCGATCCCAGCTCGAGATCTCGGCGCCCTCGGCCGTGAGATCACAGCCGCCCGCGCTCGCTTTCATCTGCCCGATTCCGCACCCTTGATCTCTTGCTACGAAGCCGGGCGCGACGGCTTCTGGCTTCATCGTTTCCTCGAGGCCACTCCCGGCGCGTTCAACCTCGTCGTCGAGGAGTAGCCAAGGTTGTGGGGGGTATTGCCGGTGCGAATAGGGGTGGTCACGGTCCGTAGGGACGGACTCCGATGACTGGGGTCCGCGTTTCGCAACCGTGCGAAAGGTTAAGGCAAGGATGAGCAGATAGGAGCCAGGGAATGGCTAAGGGTTTCAGAATATGGCCCTTCCGGCGGAAGGAAAGGCAGGCTGAAACCGTTGAGGAGTTTGAGCCGCCCTACCCCAAGGTCTACGCGCGCCCTGACTACGCTCCGGATAAGGAGGTCGTCAAGTCCGTAAAGGGCGAACTGTCCCTTGAGTGTAGCATCTGTCAGTCTCCCGCGGTTGTGGTCACGGTAGAAGGGTCAGATGTTTTCCTAAACAGCGCCCTAAGGCGGTTCCCTATTTGGTCGCGCCGGGAGGGACGGGTGGAATCTCTCCTGGAAGACCTAAGAGCGGGTAGAAGCCAGGAGGCCCACCAGGCGATGTGGAAATCGTGCGATGGTCTCGACTACTACTGCCCTGATTGTGACCTCCTCTACTGCGCGGACCACTACGAGGTCCTGCCGTCCTTCGACGACGGCTTTTACGATTGCTCCCATGCAAGGTGCCCCAACGGCCACGAGCGGATAATGGACGACTGAACGTCATGGAAGTGAAAATTACCTGCCGCAGGAGACGGGCCCGAAATGTCGCCTCTAGAGAGTGCCATACTGCTCGCCGTACAGTCCCATCAAGGGCAGAGGGACAAAGGGGGAGCTCCATACATCCTGCACCCCCTCAGGATGATGCTTCGCATGAGGTCCGAAGTGGAGATGATCGTCGCCATCCTCCACGATGTTGTTGAGGATACTCAACACACGCTTGTTGATCTTCAGCAGGCAGGCTACTCGGAGCAAGTCTTAGAAGCGGTTGATTGTCTGACGCGTAGAGACGGCGAGACGTATGAGGAGGTTCATCGAGCGGGTCAAACAGAACCCCTTAGCTCGCAGGGTCAAGATCGCGGACCTTGAAGACAACATGGACATCCGGCGGATCAGCGGTCCCCAGGAAAGAGACTGGGAGCGGCTGAAGAGATACAGACGGGTGTGGCAGGACCTCACGCGGGAGAACCCAAAGGTCACCTAAAAGCCAACCAGATTCCTTGGTCACCTGTTTCAGCTCGATCAGACTACTTATAATGCGGGCCCGGGATGTCCAACAATCGCCATCGCCTCAAAAGCCTCCTGCTCCCTTTGGCTACCGCTACGGCCGTGATTCTAGGTGCCATCAGCGGTATCGGCATAGCTGCGGAGGGCTTCGCTGCATTAGAGTCGGGCGATCGTCTGCCGGGTATTTTCTTCCTGGTGTTGGGGATAGGTATCGCAGTCTTGTTTGGGTCGTTAGGATCATTCTTTGTCGTGGCATCTCTCCTAGGCAGGGATGAAGCAAGACAGGCACCTGGGAGAATATCGCGTGTCGTCGGGTCTGCGGTCTTCGCGTACCTTCCCATGTTTCTGATTCTTCTAGGGACGGGTCCAGGTGGCGCACTGGTGATCTGGAAGGGGATATCCCTGGTGAAGGAGGGGATCGTATGGCAGGGCGTATTCCTCATAGCGGTAGGGTTCATTGTGGTGCTCGCGTTCTTGCTTGTGCTCACCGTTCTGGTGTGGGCCTCGCGGGCAGGCCCAGGTAAGTCGAACCGCGAAGATGTCTCTGAGCAAAGGCCGGGGATATCCTAAGCGGCAGAGGGAATTCCCCTAAAAGCAGGCATTGATGGAAGTAGAGACCTCGGCGCCCAATATGTGCATGGCATGGCCGTCCAGGCTATCGTTGAGGAGGTCCCCGCCTGATTTGATTTACACACCTGTTGACGTAACCTCGTCGGAGAGCCCGGCGGTTACCCTTGGCTGCGCCGAACGGGGCGAACGGTTCAGAGGACCTACCAAATCGGCACGGCGCCGTCAAACTAGGCGTAAGCACGGTTCTCATGCCAACAAGCTCTAAATTGACACCCCAATTCGGCACCTGCTATATTGAACGTGGCATCCAACCCGTTGGCGCGCGCATCGAGCCAGTCAACGATTGGCGGGGTACGCTTCGTTTTGAGGCTCCATCGGTCTGGCAAGAGAGGCCCCGGGGTCTCAGGTGACCCACCCCTCACTCCGGCATGCGGCGCCATCGACTCGGATTCCCGGAGGCCCTGTTGAAGAAGAGTGACTTCGTCGTAAGGTTCGCCGGCGAGGGCGGGCAGGGTGTCGTGACCTCGGCCGAAGGCTTCGCCCAGGCGGCCGCACAGATCGGCTACCACGTTCAGACCTTTGCCACCTTCCCGTCGCAGATCATGGGCGGGCCTACCTGGACCCAGACGCGCGTCGCCACCTCCAGGGTCCTCTCGTCCGGCGACGACTTGGACGTCCTCGTCGCCTTCAACCGCTACGCGTACGATGCCCACAAGGACGAGGTCCGCGAGGGCGGCGTCGTCATCTACAACGCGGAGGAGTTCGAGCTCGAGTCCGACGGTCAGAGCTTCGGCATGCCCTTCGACAAACTCGCCAAGTCCACTGGAAACGCTCGGGCCGCCAACATGGTGGTAATGGGTGCGCTGGCATACCTCGTCAAGATGGCCCAGCCCATCCTCGAGAGCTTTGTTAAGACGCGCTTCACACGCGGCCGCCCCAACGACGAGGAGATTATCAGGTCCAACATCGAGGCCCTTTCACTGGGGCGGAACGAGGCGGACAAGAGCGGCTTCGACCTCGGGGAGTTGGCCGACCCCATCAAGCCGGAAGGAGACCAGATCCTCGTCAACGGCAACGTGGCCCTATGCCTGGGTGCATGCGCCTCTGGGCTCGAGTTCTTCGTGGGATACCCCATCTCGCCTGCCACGTCCATTCTGATCTGGATGGAGCAGCGCCTGGTGGGACCTGGAAGGTTCGCCTATCAGGCGACGTCCGAGATCGAGTCCATAACGTCGATCGTGGGGGCCAGCTACGCCGGTAAGAAGGCGATGACCGCCACGGCCGGGCCCGGATTCTCCCTCATGAGCGAGGGTCTCGGGCTGGCGTGGATGGCCGAGATACCGCTTGTCGTTGCCAATATCCAGCGGGGCGGTCCCGCAACGGGACTGCCCACCAAGACCGAGCAGGCCGACCTCAACGCCGCCATGTTCCCGGCGCACGGGGATTTGCGGCTTCCGGTCATCGCTCCGGGCAACGTCGAGGAGTGCTTCTACGCGGCTGTGACCGCCTTCAACTGGGCAGAGCGGTACCAGGGGCCCGTCGTGATTTTGAGTGAGCATGCCCTATCCGAGCGCCAGGCCAACATCCCCCGGCCCGACCTGAGCAAGCTTGTGATAGAGGACCGCCTGGTCTACGAGGGTGCCAACGGCTACCAGCGTTACGAAGGCCAGGAGCTCTCCCCCATGCCCATACCCGGCAAGGTGGGGAGCTACACCGCCAACGGCAGCGAGCACGACGGCATCGGCGACACGACACACCTGCCCGAGCGCCACGTCCAGATGACCGAGCGCCGCTTCGGGAAGCTCCGGCTTCTGGAGGACGGCACGTACGAGGCCCGCAACGCGGAGTCGCCCATTGCGGTAATGCCGTGGGGAGGCTCCAAGGGCCCGACGCTCGAGGCCTACGAGCGTCTCATCGACGAAGGCGAGGAGCTTGGCTGGTACTACACCATGTTCCTGAACCCGCTGCCGCCGGCCCTACTGGAGGAACTGAGACGCAAGGAGCTGGTCCTCGTTCCGGAGCTCAACTACCAGGGCCAGTTCTCCAGCATCCTGAGGTCATACGGGGTCAAGGCCGAGTCCATAACGCAGTACACGGGTCTGCCCTTCAAGGTGCGGGACCTTGTAGCCCGCATCTCCGAAAGGGTGGCCCAGGAGCGAAAAGAGGAAGTCGCGGTATGAGTGCGAACAACCCAGAGTATGATTTCAAGTGGTGCCCCGGGTGCGGTGACTTCGCCGTCAGGCGAGCGCTTGAAGCGGCCATAGAGGCACGCCGCATCGAGACCGAGCTCCCCGTGGAGAACAACGTCGTCGTCGCGGGAATAGGATGCTCCGGGAACCTGGTGCACCTACTGGAGGGGGCGCAGCCCTACGGCTTCCACGGCATCCACGGGAGAACGCTGCCGGTGGCTATGGGCATCAAGATGGGCCAGCCCGACCTCAACGTCATCGTCGTCGCCGGCGACGGCGACTTCCTGGGCATCGGACTGGAGCACATCGCCCCTCAGGCGGCGCGCAACCTGGACGTCACTGCCATCATCATGGACAACGCCGTCTACGGACTGACCAAGGGCCAGAGCTCGCCAACCTCCGCCTTCGGCATGGTGACAAGCTCGACCCCTTACGGGAAGCCGGAAGAGGCCATGAACCCGCTCCAACTCTACCTTACTATGGGGGCCTCCTTCGTGGCTTCGACGATCTCGACCAAGGTGAAGGACATGACTCGGATCATCACCGACGCCATGGACCATGCGGGCTTCGCCGTAGTCCACGTGCAGTCCCCGTGCACCACCTACTACGATACATACGAGCTGCTCAAGGGTAGCGTCAAGAAGGGGATCGACCCCATCGCCTGGCCCATTCCGGACGACCACGACCCTGAAGACATTGACGCGGCGTATAAGGTGGCCAACTCAGCTGGAGTGCCCATGGGAATGGTCTATCGCAACAAGGAGCGTCCAGCCTTTCACCAGAGCGTCGCGGCCATGGCGGAGAAGGCTAAGCCCAGAGAGGTCGAGAAGATGATCGGCTCCTACGCCATCAAGTAGCCGCGCTCGCAACCCCGCGAAACAGAGCGCCCCGACTGATCGGGGCGTTCTTGCGTCAGATGACGGGGAGAGCCTGGATTGGACCTGTTACGCGCCTGTGGAGCCGGAGTTATCCATGTCATTCTGAACCCCGACCTGTCGGGGTGAAGAATCTGGGGAGGTGTGACCTCTCGAGCAATCTCAAGCGGAGTCCGACCTCCCCGCCAGATTCTTCGTCGCCCCGGGGACGGGGCTTCTCAGAATGACGAGATGCACCCCGGGGACGGGGCTCCTCAGAATGACGAGATGCGCCCCGGGGACGGGGCTCCTCAGAATGACGAGATACACCCCGGGCGACGGGGCTCCTCAGAATGAAGGAGTGGGTCTACCTGTTGCGCGAGGGCAAGGTGACGACGGCGGAGCCCGGCGTGGTCTTCTCGCCGTCGGCGTTCTCCAACCAGATGTCGCACTCCACGGTGTTCTCGCCGCCTTCGCCCTTTTTGGTGACCACACCCTTGGCGAGGATGGGCGAACCGGGAACGTCCATGCCCCGGTACTGCACGGTCAGCTTCTTCAGGCTCCCGTGCTCGCCGACCCAGTCGGTCATGAGCTGGCCCAGGAATGCGTTCTTCAGCGCGCCGTGCAGGATGACGTCGGGCAGACCGTTTCCGCGCGCGTACCCCTGGTCGTAGTGGATCTGGTAGTAGTCGCCGGAGGCGCCCGCGTACATCACGAGCTGCTGCGTCGTCGGGTCCTTCCGCAGCGTCGGCAGCTCCGTGCCTTCCCGGACGTCCTCGAAGTAGACCTGCTGGGACACGATCGCCTCCCCTGCGCCGCCTAGGAGCCCTCGGCCCGCGGCTCGTAGCTGATGCCGGTGGTCCGCTGGAGCGCCACGGTCTGGCCGAACTGGTTGACGTACTTCGTCTCGTTGATGATGAAGACCATGTTCCCCAGCCGCCCCTGGCGCTCGTATAGGTCGGCTATCCTGTTCGTCACCGTGATCCGGTCTCCGACACGGATCGTCTCGAAATACTCCCACTCGCTGCCGCCGTCCAGGCCGGCCGAGTAGGGACTCTCGAACTCCCCCTTCGGCGGGCCGGACTGCATCGACCGGAGGAACGTCGGGGGCGCTATGAGGCCACCGTAGCGTGTCATCCTGGCGGCCCCTTCGTCGTTGAACAGGGGGTTGGGGTCGCCGATTGCCTGGGCGAACTTGATGATTGCTCCCCTCTCCACCTCGTGGGTGACCGGGTCGGACTCGACGCCTATGGCGTCGCGCATCTCCTGGGTGATGGCCGACTCGTCCGCCATCGTCTGCCTCCAACGGGTGTGGGTGTGAAGCCGCAGCGCCAGTTTACGGGCGCTCTTTGGGGGTGTCAAGAAATAGTAGCTGTCAGCCGTCGGCCGTCGGCTACTCCACCTTCTCCAGGGGCGCGAAGCTCAGCAGTAGCCGCTTCACCCCCTTTCCCTCCTTGAAGGCCACCGTGACCTCGAAGTCCCCGCCGGACGGCGCGCAGCTCACGACGATGCCATCTCCGAACGCCGTGTGGCGCACCTTGTCTCCGGCCTTGACCGTGGCCACGGCCGGCTCGGTGCCTCTTCCGGCGAGGACGGGCGTGGCTCTTCGGTCGTCTCCGCTATTCCAGCCCGGCGAAGGCATCGTCCTGGACGCCGGACGCTCGGCGGCCACCACCAGCTTCCTGGGGATGTCCGCCAGGAAGCGCGATGGCAGGCTGGGCTCGGACCCCCCGCGAAAGCCCCGCCTGAACGCCCGGAAGAGGTACAGCCGGTCCTTTGCCCTCGTGATCCCCACGTAGCACAGGCGACGCTCCTCCTCCAGCTGCGCCGGGTCGTCCATGGACCGTATGTGGGGGAGCAGCCCCTCCTCCATCCCGACGATGAACACCACCGGGAACTCCAGCCCCTTGGCCTGGTGCAGCGTGATCAGCGTGGCCAGGTCGGCCTTGTCCTCGAAGTCGTCCACGTCGCTAACCAGGCTGACGTTTTCTAGGAAGGCCGTGAGGGCGTCCCCGACGCCCAGCATCAGGTAGTCGCGGGCCGAGCTCCGGAACTCCTGCAAGACTTCCCAACGCTCCTCGCCCCGCTCCGCCTCCTCCAGCAGGTAGCGCCGGTAGCCTGTCCGCTCCAGCGCCAGGTCTATGAGCGCCACCAGGTCGCGTTTCCCAACCTCCTGTTGCAGGCCTTCTATGAGCCCGCGGAAGTCGGCGAGGGCCCTGGTCTGCCTGGCCCCGAACGGCGACTCGCCCCTGGCCGCGATCTCGATGGCCGAAAGCATCGACGTGCCCGAGTCCCTGGCCAGGCGGCGCAGCTCGTCCACCGTGCGTTGCCCGACACCGCGCGGCGGGACGTTCACCACCCGCGCGAGACTCACGTCGTCATTGGGGTTCACGATGAGGCGCAGGTAGCCGACCAGGTCTTTGACCTCCTGTCGGTGGTAGAACTTCATGCCGCCGACGACCTGATAGCGCACTCCGTAGCGAAGACACGCCTCTTCCAGCGCCCTCGACTGGGCGTTGACCCTGTACATGACGGCGATGTCGCCCAGGGCGTAGCCTTCGCTCTGAGTCAGGTCCTGTATCTCCTTGATGACGAGCTGGGCCTCCTCCCGCTGGTCGTAGCCCTCGCTGATGACGATGGGCACGCCGCGGTCGTTGCTGGTCCACAGCTCCTTCTGGACCCGTTCGGTGTTGGGCGCGATCAGCCCCTCGGCCGCTCCAAGGATGGTCTCGGTGGAGCGGTAGTTCTCCACCAGGGCGATGGTCTTGGCCTCGGGGTAGTCGGTCTGGAAGCTCAGGATGTTCCGGATGTCGGCGTTGCGCCACGAGTAGATGGACTGGTCCGGGTCACCTACGACGCACAGGTTTCGGTACCGGTCCGACAGTAGCTTGGCTATCTGGTACTGAGAGACGTTGGTGTCCTGGAACTCGTCGATGAGCAGGTGGACGTAGCGCTCCTGGTACTTGGTGGCGACCTCCGGGGTCCGTTGCAGGAGCAGGAAAGTCTTGAGTAGCAGGTCGTCGAAGTCGACGGCCGACGCCTGGGCCAAGAGCTGGTCGTAGCGCTCGTAGACACGCAGGACGATCTCGTCGAAGTAGTCCTGGCCCTGTGACGCGAACCCCTCGGGGGTCATGAGCCGGCTCTTGGCCCCGGAGATTCGTGACAGGACGGCCCTGGTTCCGAAGCGCTTGGGGTCGACCTCCACCTCCTTCATGCTCTGCTTGATCAGCTCGATCTGGTCGGAGTCGTCGTATATGACGAAGTTTGAGTCGAGGCCGATGGCGCCCCCGTCCCGGCGCAATATCATGGCGCAGAAGGAGTGGAAGGTGCCCGCGAACAGGTCACGGACGGCCGCTCCGAGCAGGCCGGCGAGTCGATGCCGCATCTCCCTGGCCGCCTTGTTGGTGAAGGTGACGGCGGCTATGCGCCGGGGCGACACGCCACACTCTCGGATGAGGTAGGCGATGCGGTGGGTGATGACCCGCGTCTTGCCGCTGCCGGGCCCGGCGACGATGAGCAGAGGGCCCTCGACCGTCTCGACGGCTTCGCGTTGCTGGGGGTTGAGTCCTTCGAGGATGTCGGTTGTCATCTGCCGGAATTATAACACCGGCGGGACCTCTTCCCGGCAGGTGCGGCGACAAGGTTTCCGGCGCGATTTGACCGGCCTCCAGCGTGCGGGCCGACGCCATGAAATATTCTGTTGGTGAGAGCGGGGGTTGACCCCGAGGCAATACGTGGGACGTCTTAGTGGACATAAACCAAGCCTCGACTCGGCGATACAGCTATTCCAGAGGATGGCCCGACAGGCTCCACCCACGGTCGGGCTCCGCGGAGGAGACCGCGCCGGCCCCGGCCGCCCGTAGTCAGGGGGGGATCCGGGTCGTACCAAATGCGGACGAGAGAATCGGCACAATGGCCGATTACGGGGTGACCCCGGCGCGGAGATAATAGGGATGCGGAACAAAACTCCGCGGAGCTTCGTCTAGTCTCATAAGAGGCCGAATCTCGAACCAGAGAGCCCGAGCGGCCGACAATCAGGAGGAACACGAAATGGATAGATGTGAATCGTGCAGTGCGTCGTTCGCTCACCGATTCCGGCTTCACAGGTGCTTGCTATGTTCCAGCCCCTTACGGAGGCTCCCTGCGAATTGAGAGTTGTTCGTCATTAACTCGGACACGCCGCCCGGCGCGTTTCCATCACCAGTTTGTAGGCGGCACCTGTAGGATTCGCAGTCTTTGATCCCGCCGTCTGCAGGGCGAGACCTACACTACCCACGATCCCTCGACCCAAGAAATCCTCAAGGCAAGGCCGGCGCGAGTCGGCTCACCCGCAAATTTACCCCGAGCAGTGTCCGCAGGGGACTCCTGACCGGCTTCCATCCCCGCTGGTCCAATTGACCGTCCTCCAGCACGCTGCTACACTCGCCCCATCCTCGTCCGAGGCCGGTATCATGCGCTGCCCAAGCTGTGCACACGAAAACCGTCCCGAGCTGATTTTCTGCACTGACTGCGGCACCAGGCTGGAACTCGGCTGCCCCTCCTGCGGGGCACAAAGCCAGCCGGGAGAGCGATTCTGCGGCAAGTGCGGGCAGGCGCTCGCCGAGCCCGCGCCGCATGCCGATGCTGTACAACCTGCGCCGGTCGCCGCTGAGATGCCCACCTCCTTCGCCGGCGGCCGCTACGAGGTCAAGAAGTTCCTTGGCGAGGGCGGCAAGAAGCGCGTCTATTTGACGCACGACAGCGTCCTCGACAGGGACGTGGCCTTCGCGCTCATCAAGACCGAGGGCCTGGACGAGACCTCCAGGGAACGCGTGTCCCGAGAGGCCCAGGCCATGGGCAAGCTCGGCTCCCATCCCCACATTCACACCGTCTTCGACCTTGGGGACCATCAGGACCAGCCCTACATCGTCACCGAGCTGATGGGCGGAGGCGACGTTGAGGGGCTTATTGAAGATGCTCCGGAGCACAGAATCCCCCTGGAGCGGGCCATCGAGATAGCCCAACAGGTGTGCCGGGGCCTGGAGTTCGTCCACTCAAGGGGCATCGTGCACCGGGACCTCAAGCCAGGCAACGTCTGGCTGACCGAGGACGGCACGGCCAAGATAGGCGACTTCGGCCTCGCCGTCGCCACCGACCGCTCCCGCCTGACCCAGGAGGGCATGATGGTGGGGACGGCGTCGTACATGCCGCCTGAGCAGGCCATGGGTGGGGAGGTGACTGCACAGGCCGACCTCTACTCGCTGGGCGCCATGCTCTAGGAGCTGGTCACAGGCAGGCCGCCGTTTCTGGGAGACGACAACATCGCCATCATCGGCCAGCACATCAACACCCCGCCGGTATCGCCCACATGGCATAACCCCGAGTGCCCTCCGGCGATGGAGGCCCTCGTCCTGCGTCTGCTGGAGAAGGACCCCGCCAACCGGCCGGCGTCCGCGGGCGAGGTGCACGAGGCGTTGGATGCCATCGACATCCAGGCGACCGTCCCCACGGAGCCAGTGCCTACCGCGCAGGGCCCGCTCTATCGCCGGACCTTCGTTGG
>JADFHV010000042.1 GCA_022566975.1 Chloroflexota bacterium | reverse complement strand
TCCGACCCCAAGTCCATCGCCGCCGAAATGATACTCGACGATGTCCTGCGGGTCTATCCTTACCTGGTGACCGCATCGATCATCGTCTTCGACATTGACCCGTCCGAGTCGGGCAGCCCCAGGATGGAGCGCGTGGCCCGGGAGCTCTTCTCCCTGGACAACGTCGAGCTCGCCAGCCACTCATGGGCCCACCCTTTCGACTGGCGTGGCTCGCTGAACGCGGATAAAAACTTCGCCGCGGAGACCTTCCCAGGCTACCCCAACAGGGAGCTACTGGTGGACAGGGAGGTCCGCCAGTCTGTGGAGTTCATAAACCAGCGGCTGGCGCCTCCGGGGAAGTCGGTCAAGGTGTTCCTCTGGTCCGGTCAAGCCAATCCCGATCCCAGGGCGCTCCAGGCCACGGGGGAGGCGGGTGTGGTCAACATGAACGGAGGTCTGGGCAGGTTCGACTCGGAGTTCGACTCGTCGTCATGGTTGGTGCCACTGGTAGCGCAGGTCGACGGCCAGGTCCAGTACTACGCGACCAACCCCAACGATCACAACTATACGGGTCTCTGGACTGGCCCGTTCGAGGGCTTCAAGAACGTGATCCAGACCTTCAAGCGTACCGAGAGCCCCCGGCGCCTGACGCCAATCGACGTGTACTACCACTTCTACAGCGGGAGCAAGGACGCGTCGCTCTCCGCCCTTCACCAGGTCTTCGACTGGATAGGGACCCAGGAGATAACCAGCGTCTGGGCCAGCGACTACGTGCGGATGGTCCAGGGCTGGCTTGCCACCGCGATCCACCCCCTTAAACAAGACGTATGGCGTATCTCGGACTACGGTGACATGCGTACAGTGCGGTTCGACGATACCGATGCCACGGTGGACATTGTCGAATCGACCAACGTAGTCGGACACAGACGGATCAACGGCTCGCTGTATGTATTCCTCGGCGCGGGCGGCGAGGCCACCGTCCACCTGGCGGACTCGGAGTCTCAGTCTCCCCACCTGGAGTACTGCGGTTGCCTCGTCGACCAACGGACAGTAGTCGGAGACGCCGACGTGTTCTCGGTCGACGCCCGGCTGGACACGGTCTTTCGCTTCGCCGGGCTGACACCCGGCACCGGGTTGACATTCACGATCTCAGGGGCATCCACCAGCGTGACCGCCGACGCCGACGGCAAGGCCAGCGTACGGCTGCCCCGAGGCTCCGACACCGTAGAGGTCAGAGGCCACATTGACCAGCGATAGCCGGGAGGCACCCGCCGTCCAACGCGTAGTCGGCGCTTACTGGCCCGTCCCAATAGCGGTGCTGGTAACCGGACTAGCGCTCGCCCTCGGATGGCTGCTCATACCCTCGGACCGACGAGCAGCCGAGGCTCTCGAGAGTAGCCTCCTGACGCACAAGGCGGTCGTGTACCGTGTTCGAGACATCGAGGCACACCCGGACAGGCCGGAGCTCTTACTCCCCCTGGCTGAGACACACGTCTTCGCCGGTAGACAGGGAGAAGCCCAGGAGGTCCTGGACAGGTACCTGGCCATCGTGCCCGACGACGTCGACGCGCTGAGAAGGGCGGCAACGCTGGCCGACTGGCAGCTAGAGCCACACCGGACCGCCGGTTATCGCATGCGGATCAGGGCCCTGGACCCCAAAGACGTGGAGGTCAGGGAGTGGCTGGGCGAGTACCTGATCTGGCAGCAGCGGACCGATGAGGCGATCGACGTATACCTCGAGATGCTGGCTATAGACCCCACGGACCTTCAGCTAATGGTCCGGGCGGGAGACGTCCTGAGCTGGACCCAAAAGATAGACGACGCCATTGTCATACTCCGGGACGCCGTCCGCCTTCACCCGAATGCGTTGGAGGCGCACCTGCGCCTCGGGAAGGTCATTACCTGGACCGGTGACGACTTCGCGGCCATCGATGTGTTCGAGCGGGCCCTCGATCTGGACCCCGATAGTCTCGTGGCGTGGTCCGAGCTCGCGGACCTTTACCTCTTCACGGAGCAGCTTGGCGAGCGTGAAAAGGCGTTGAACGAAGTCCGACGTCTTTCCAGCACGGGTGGGTGATGGAGAACGGGAGACGCACCGGGAGTCCCAGTGCCATCGGGCGTCTGAAGCTCGGCGCCTGGTCGCCCTACCTGGAGACCCTCGGGGCTCTGGGTGTCATAGTCCTGATCAACCTTCTCTGGTTCAGGGACCAGTGGGGGTTCCTGGAGACGAGGCCGCACCCCTTCTGGGTCGTAACGGTGTTCATTCCAATAATGTACGGGCTTGGTCCGGCAGTGTTCAGCGGGCTGATGTCCTTCGGGATTCATCTCTTGTTTCAGGTCACCGACAGCTCGTTCGACTTCGACCCCACCACCCCGGTCCTCATGGCCGCCGGTGCGGTATTCATAGGAGAGGTGAGACAGCGGCTCGAGACGCGAGTCCAGACCCTGAGAGAGCGCAACCGCTCTCTCGAAACCGCGGTAGAGGACCTGGCCACCCAGTTCACTCAGAGCGAGGAGGCGAGGGCGCTCCTGCACAGGAGAATGCTGGGAGAGACCTTCACCTTCACCAACCTCTACGATGTGGCACGGCGACTGGAGACCCTCGAGGAGGGGGAGATTCCAGGGATCGCCGCGGAGGTAACCGGCAAGTTCCTGGAGGCCACGCTGGTGTCGGTCTGCTTCTACGACTCCGGTACCCTGGAGGTGGCGGCGGTCTATCCCCCGGACGCCGGCTCCGCAGCTACCACCGATTGGCTGACCTCTTCTGCGGTCCTGCGAGAGTGCCTCGGACAGACCAAGACGGTCTCACTGCGTGACGTAGTCCTCAACACCGCCCCGGACCAGCTCTCGAATGCCCCTCTGGCCATAGCGGCTCCCCTGACAGGTCCGCGGGAGGAGGTAGTGGGGTTCATCCTTGTGGAAAAGATCGGCTTTTTCCAGTTCACGCCCACCTCCGTTACTACAGCGGCCACCATAGCGCGATGGACCTCTCAATCGCTCCAGGCTTCGAGGCGTTACCAGGAGACGCGAGATCGGAACATCGAAGACGAGCTTACGGGAGCATTTGGGAGCACCTATACACTCAAGCGCCTACGAGAGGAGGTAGAGCGGGCCAAGACCTTCGGCTTCCCTCTCTCCGTCGCGGTCCTGGAAGTGGCGCGCCACGACGACGTCTCCGCCGACATGATGCCCAACGTCCTGGCCGTCCTGGGAGATGTGTTTCGGCACAATCTTGGCCCCACCGACCTGCTCGGACGGCACGCCGACGGCGCGTCTTTCGTGATCATCTTCCCTCACCGCCACCTTAACGATGCGGATGAGGTGATCGATGGCCTGTCGCGCGAGATCGAGGCCTTCGGGTTCAAGCCCTACGTGGACGATGAACCCCTCAGACTAACCTATCGTGTATCCGAGCTCAGTGACGGGGCCCAGTCGCCGGAGAATCTGATTGGCGCAGAGTAGCGGACAAGCGAGGAGGCGTGGCAGGCCGGACGCTGCACGCGCCATCACGGGACGGCGCCGGTATGGGTCGATCCTGGCGGCCACGCTCGGACTCCTGGTAGACGGGGGGGCAGCATACCTGTTTTGGCCCGGGACGAGCCCTCTCGAGAGCCCGGCGGCGGGAATCGCCATCCACGTGGCGGCCGCAGTGACCGTCTGGGCAATTCTGTGGCGGGCGTGGCAACCCGGTGGCATGGTGTGGGGGGTGGGGATAGCGACCATCCTACTGCTCTCGGTACCCCCGGCCGGGGCCGTCCTGGCCGCGGCGATCGTTCTCTGGTATGCCTTCCACGAACCGAACCCATGGGTCACAAACCCGGCGGCCGATGACGCCGAGGGGAGTGGTACGCTGGCAGGCCCTATGGCCGGCAGGATTCCTGCGCCCCGGCTTCTGGCCACTGCGATGGAGGTCCAGCCGCTGGTGGACATCCTCCACGCAGACGACCTGGAGCTGAAGGCATCGGCCATCGACATCATGAGCCGGTTGCAGGGAACGCACATGGTGCCGGTCCTGAGGAGACTGCTTACCGCGCCGGAGGCCGACGTTAGGTTCCAGGCATCGGTCGGCCTATCGAAACTCGAGGGACAAATAGGGGAGGCTATCGCGAACGCCCAGCGTGGGGCGGAGGAGGAGCCGTCGTCCGCGGAGGCTGCCGGCCTTCTCGCACAGCTCTACCTGGACTACGCCGTGTCCGGCCTGCTTGATGAGACCACCGCGGCGCACTACGCCCGCCTGGGCGCCGCCGAGTTCGAGCGCACCGAAAGTCTGGACCCTGAGCGCATCACGGTCCTGCAGCGTGCCCGCTGCCACATCGCCGCCAGGGAGTACAGGGAGGCCCTTGCCGCTCTGGACCCGCCGACCGCCGCGTCTGTTGGCGCCAGCGAGGCCGCTCTCCTGAGCATGGAGGCCCTCTTCTCACTAGGCCGCTACGATCAACTTCATGCGCGAGCCACAGACGCCGCGGACCTGACCATCGATGACCCGACGGAGGGAGCGCTCATGCGTTGGTGGGCGGAGATCGGCAAGTGAAAGACACCGCCGACGTCTGCATGATCCTGGAGGGCACCTACCCCTACGTCTCGGGCGGCGTCTCCTCGTGGGTCCACTCGCTGATCCAGGGTCTGCCCGACATCACCTTCACGCTGATGTTCGTTGGCGCCGACAGGGAGTCCCGCGCGGAGATGCAGTATGAGCTCCCACCCAACGTGGTCGGACTCGACGAGTTCTATATCCTCGACCAGGGCGCGGGCGCTCTGGACATGGGAGGCCGGGGCAAGTCCCTAAAGGCCGGCTTGGCCGAGATGATAGACGAGCTCCACCGGGACCTGAAGCACGAGCGGACGAGCGATACGTTCGCCACTCTCGCAGCAGCGCTCAGTCCAGACGCTCGCGACGGACCGTCGATCGATCGGTTGATCCGCTCCAGGCGGTCGTGGCGGCTACTGCTCGACCTTTACGACCAGTACGGCTCCGACTCATCGTTCATCGACTACTACTGGACTTTCGTCTTTACGCACCTGCCGATTTTCAGGGTCCTCTTCGCCGAGCCGCCTCCCGCAAGGGTCTACCACACCATCTCGACCGGCTACGGAGGGTTCATGGCCGCCCTGGCGAAGGAGCGGACGGGCAGCTCCATGCTCGTCACCGAGCATGGCATCTACACCCACGAACGGGAGCTCGAGATCGCTCAGGCCACCTGGATCTATGCTGCAGACCACGACGCTCTCCAGGTAAGCCGCACCAAGAGCTTCTTCAAGCAGTGGTGGATCGACATGTTCCGGTACTTTAGCAACGCGACCTACAGCCGGGCCGACGCGGTGATCACCATCACCGGCGTCAACCAACCGTATCAGAGGCATGACGGCGCCGATCCCGAGCGCATGCGAGTGATCCCCAACGGTATCGACATCGAGCGCTTCTCCTCGGCCCGCAGGGACGAAGTCCGGTCCGACGGGTCGCCGTTCACCGTTGGTTTCGTAGGCCGGGTGGTCCCCATCAAGGACGTCAAGACCCTCTTGAGGGGGATAAAGGTCTGTCACGAAGAGGTGCCCGAGATGCGCTGCATCATCGTGGGCCCCTACGACGAAGACCGCGACTACTACGACGAGTGCCTTCAGCTCTCCGCAAACCTCGGCCGAGCAGACGTGGTCGAGTTCACCGGCAAGGCCAACGTCCTTGACTACTACCCGCAGATGGACGTGCTGGTACTCACCTCTGCAAGCGAGGCGGTTCCCCTGGTGATACTGGAGGCAAGCTGCGCCGGTATCCCGGTGGTCGCGACGGACGTGGGGGCCTGCAAGGAGATGCTGCTGGGCCGGACCGGTGCCGATCAGGCGCTGGGACCCAGTGGCATTATCACACCGGTCGCCAGCCCGGAGATCACCGGCAAGTCGCTGGTCCGGCTGGCCCAGGACTCCGCCCTCGGTACAGCGATGGGAAGGTCGGGAATCGCAAGAGTCGAGCGGTTCTACCGTCTGGAGACCGTCCATTATCAGTACGATCGGCTCTACAGAGAGATGGGAGCGCTCGGGCGCGAGCCCGTCGGTGCGACCGAGGAGCAGGACTGACCCGCGTCATGGACACGCGATGGCCGGCATAGGATTCGTCCTCAGGAGAGTGGTGGCCGAGGAGACGTATAGCTCCGTCTTCAAGGGCTACCTGGCGGCGGCCGTGATCTCATCGGGGCCGTGGTTCATAGCGGTCTTTACCATGGCGCTGCTGGGCGTCGTCTCATCGGGGTTCCTGCCGGCCGAAGAGCGCAACCTATTCTTCTCGGCCGTCAGCTACAGCTTCGCCTTCTCACTCATCATGACCGGACTGGTGATGATGCCGGCAACCCGCATGGTCGCTGACCTGCTCTACTCCGACGGGCTCAGGCGGGTCACGCCGATGCTGCTGGGTCTGCTGGTCGCCGTGCTCCCCATCCAGATGGCCTCGCTGTCGGCCGTGTTCATGCTCTCGGGTGTCGGCGTCGCCTACGCTCTGACTGTGGGCACCATATACGTAGCGGTCAGCGGGATCTGGCTCACAATGATATTCCTGAGCGCCGCTAAGAGCTACGGCCCAATCGTCTGGTCCTTCGCACTCGGCTATGCCCTCAGCTTCGGAGCCAACTACGTCTTCGGCAGCCTGTGGGGACCCCTGGGCGCGGTAGCCGGCTTCGCGCTGGGGCAGAGTCTGACCTTTGTGCTGCTGTGGCTTCGGGTGATCGAGGAGTTCGGCCTGCCGACGACGGTCAACTTCGGGTTCTACCGGTACGTCCTGAAATTTCCCTCCCTGGTCGCTATTGGCCTCCTATACAACATCGGGGTCTGGATCGATAACATCATGCTGTGGTTCACCGGCGATGGGCTGCAGGTGGTTGGCCTGATACACGTGCACCCCCTCTATGACACCGCGACGTTCCTGGCGTTCCTGACCGCGATGCCGGCAATGGCCCTGTTCCTCATACAGGTCGAGACCCGGTTCTACATCCACTACCGGGACTTCTACCGCAAGCTCAACAACAAGGCGACGCGACGAGAACTGATGGACGAGAAACGGGAGATGGGCAAGGCGCTGGTGGGAAGCTACCTGAGCCTGCTCAGGCTCCAGACGGTTATCGTGGCCCTCGGCCTGGTGTTTGCGCCCGCGGCACTGGACGTCCTGGGGCTTCCCGAGGCTTACCTCTTCTCCTTGAGGCTGGGCATCATCAGCGTCGGCCTCCACGTGTTCCTCTCCATTACCATCCTGATGCTGCTCTACTTCAACATGCGGAGCAGCCCGGTGATAGTGCTGGCGGTCTTCGTGGCCATCAACGTCGTCGGCACCGCATGGACCATACACATGGGGTTCCAGTGGTACGGCTTTGGCTTCCTGGCGGCCGAGGCGGTGGCAACCGCTCTGGCCATATTGGCGCTGGCGAACCGGTTCAGCAACCTCGAGTACCTCACCTTCGCACGTCAGCCCATCACCGCGCCAGAACGCGCGGCATTCGCCCCGCCGATTCCCATGGCCCAGGATCCTGCGCCCGAGAAGGAAGAGCCGCAGAAATCGACCCCGCGTGCGGCGATGCCGCAGCCTACAGAGGCGAAGGTCACGATGCCCCAGCCCCTCCCTGAGGGCGAGGCCAGGGAGGCGATGTTGACCGCTCCCACGACTCTGGAGGAACTCCCCAAGGTCCGGGAGTGGCTGAGGACCGTGCTGGGCGAGTGGGAGGTCTCCCGTGAGGCGGGGGCCGACCTCGCTCTGGCGGTGACCGAGGTGTGCACCAACAGGATAGAGCACGAGTACCGCGCGCGGGCCATCGGCGAGTTCCAGTTCGAGCTTACGAAGCGGGGTGTTGTGATACGCGTCGCCATCGTCGACGAGGCTCCTCCCTTCCAGCCGGGGGAGATCAGGCCACCGGCACCGGAGGCGTTGGCGGGAGGCGGGTACGGCCTGTTCCTGGTCGATTCGCTGATGGACGACGTGTCGTTCGAGGGCGTGGGTAATGTTAGCCGGGTGGTCCTGACCAAGTTCGATACACTAACGGAAGAGGAGTCCTGATTGGCGTTCCAAAGGCCCATGGGAGGGGAACTGACCGTCGAGTTAGACGTCGAGGATACGGTGCTGGTCATCCGGCTGGAGGGCGAGCTCACCCTGCTGACCCAAAGCGAGTTCGTCGAGAAGCAACGTGAGGCCCTCTCCAGGGACATTTCCGGAGTGGTCGTCGACGTCGGCGGCATGAGCTTCATGGACAGCTCCGGGCTCGGCGCCATCATCGGACTGCAGCGCGAAGCGCGCGAAGCGGGGGTAGTTGTGGCGTTTGCTGGATTCACCGAGCTGCCGAGGCGCGTCTTGGAGGTGACTCATATGGACCTTGTCATGGACCTCTACGACACGGCCTCCGAGGCCCACGCGGCAGTCCGGGAGTTGGCCGACAGGCGTAGCTGACGGGACTGGTCCTTCGGTTAATTTTTACGATCCCCCGGACTGAAGTCCGGGGTTACTCCCACCGTCTTAACCTGAACCTGGGACTTCAGTCCCAGGGGACAATCGAAGGCCCTGCCACCGCAGCCGCTCGCTTGTACGGGGCACGACTGATATGCTATCTTCCTGTGGCCATTTCCGTCTTAGAGTAGCCACGCATGCTTGATCACGACGTGCTGATAATAGGCGCGGGCCTCGCGGGCATGAGGGCAGCCCTTGCCGCCCTGACCAACGGGGCGGATGTAGCCGTGGTCACCAAGGTCCACCCCGTCCGAAGCCACTCCAACGCCGCCCAGGGCGGGATCAACGCCGCCCTGACGGACCGCGGCGACGACTGGAGGGACCACGCCTACGACACCATCAAGGGCAGCGACTTCCTGGGCGACCAGGACGCCATCGAGATCATGTGCCGCGAGGCCGGTGACGAGGTGTTAGCGGCCGAGCACATGGGCGTGATCTTCAGCAGGGACGACGAGGGCCGGCTTGGGACGCGAGCCTTCGGTGGCCAGCGTCAGGCACGGACCTTCTTCGTCGCAGACTTCACGGGCCAGGCGCTTCTACACGTCCTCTACGAGCAGATCCTGAAGGCGGGCGTAAGGGTCTACGAAGAGTGGTTCGTGCTATCGCTCATCGTCGAAGACGGCGAATGCAGCGGCGCCGTCATGATGGAGATCAGGAGCGGCGACATCCACGTGGTCCGCGCCAAGGCAGTGATAATGGCGGCGGGTGGACTCGGCAGGGTGTTCGAGCCCAGCACCAACGCTCTCATCTGCACCGGCGACGGCATGGCCCTGGGCTATCGCGCCGGCGCGCCGTTAATGGACATGGAGATGGTCCAATACCACCCCACCACTCTAAAGGGGAGCGGGGTGCTTATTACCGAAGGGGCACGGGGAGAGGGCGCCTACCTGCTTAACTCGGACGGCGAGCGGTTCATGGAGCGGTACGCCCCCAATATGATGGAGTTGGCGTCGAGGGACGTCGTCTCCAGGGCCGAGCAGACAGAGATAAACGAGGGCCGAGCCGTTGACGGCTGTGTCCTGCTGGACTGCCGTCACCTGGGCGAGAAGGTGATACAGGAGCGGCTGACCCAGATACTGGAGATTGCCAGGGACTTCGCCGACGTGGACATCTCACAGGAGCCCATACCCATCCAGCCGGGAATGCACTACCAGATGGGCGGCATCAAGACCGACGTGAACGGTAAGACTCCCCTGCCCGGCCTCTACGCCGCGGGAGAGGTCGCGTGCGTCAGTGTACACGGCGGCAATCGGCTCGGCGCCAACTCTCTGCTGGACACCCTGGTCTTCGGACGCCGTTCGGGCGAGCACGCCTCCGAGCAGGTCAAGGGCACCACCCACAAAGAGATCAGGGACAGTGCGGCAGACGGCGACCGCCGGTTCATACAGGGACTCCTCGGCAACGACGCCAACGGCCACATGTTCGGGAGGCTCAGGCTGGAACTGGGCCAGACCATGAACGAACACCTCGCCGTGTTCAGAGACCAGGCCGGCATGGAGACCGCGCTGAACGGGATACGGTCACTCAGGGAGCGCTACAGCCACGTCTCCGTCGCGGACAAGGGTAAGATTTTCAACACCAATCTGCTGTTCACACTTGAGCTGGGGTTCATGCTGGACTGTGCCGAGACCATTGCCCTGAGCGCTCTGGAGCGAAAAGAGAGCAGAGGAGCGCACACCAGGACAGACATGCCCGATCGTGACGACGAGAACTGGCTGAAGCACGTCATGGTCAAACGCGGCGCCGAGGGCCCCGAGGTCGAGCACCTGCCGGTCGTCATCACCCAATGGCAGCCTGAGGCCCGGAGCTATTGAGTCGGGAACGGTCGACCCAGGGGAGACCGGCCTTTTTCATCGATGTCATGCTGAGCCCTTCGGCTTCGCTCAGAACAACTGGGCGAAGAATCTAGTAGCATTGGAGAAACGCCAGGTTAGTTTGGCCAGATCGCACCACTCTAGATTCGTTCGTCGCCCCGACCCATCGGGGCTCCTCAGAATGGCGGGTTTGGCACAGGTTTGGCTATAGGGGAGCGTGATCTGTTAAGGCGATGCAAGCAACTCTACAGGTAAAGCGGCTCAACCCGGAATCCGAGGCGCCGGAGCCCTACTACCAGGACTACACCCTGGAGATGGACGACTCCGCCACCGTCCTCGACGGCCTCATCAAGATCCGCGAGGAGGTCGACGGGACCCTGGCCCTCAGGTGCTCCTGCCGCAGCGCCATCTGCGGCTCTTGCACCATGCGAATCAACGGTCAGGCCGCCCTTGCCTGCAATACCAAGCTGGCCGATGCCGCGTCCGACGGAGAGCCGGTCCTCATCGAACCCGCCGGAAACAGGGAGGT
>JADFHV010000041.1 GCA_022566975.1 Chloroflexota bacterium | reverse complement strand
CCTGGTTCTCCAGTAGAAGCCTCTTTATGTCGTCCAGCAGGCGCCCATCGTCGGCGGGCCGGTCCGACTCTCGAATCCGGAGGCTGAGGCGCTTCAAACTGTCGGGGCCCGGCTCGACGGCAGCCTTGCCATCCACGTGACCACCGGAGTCTCTCGTCGGTCGGACCTGCGGTGCGGCGACCTCGACGCTCCGGGCCTCCGCCTGCCCCCGATGGTCGTCCGCGTTACTTTCATCGGGCCTGGAGGCATCGGGCTCTGAGGCATCGGGCACCGTGTACTCGCTGGCCGAGGCGGCGCTTATGCTGATCTGGTCATCACGGGTCCTGACCGTGCCCACTACGACGACGAGTTTACGCTCCTCCCACAGACTCCTGGTCCGCTCCTGCAGCTCCTCCCAGATGAAGACCTCCACCGCGCCGTCCATCAGGGCCAGAGTCGCGATGGTGAAAGGTCTCTGGTTTCGGGTGACCCGATGGGTAACCGACGAGACCTGGCCGGCCAGGGTCACCTTTCGGCCGTCCATCTCAGGATTGAGCTGATTGCGGAAGACGATGGTCTCCGAGTCGCCGCTGTAGACCAGCGCGTTCAGAGGGTTCCTGTCGGACAGGGCCATTCCCAGAAGCTCCACCTCCCACTGCTGCTTCTCGCTCTCCGGAGTCCGGACGTCGTCGAGCTCGATATTGGCCAGAGGCGTCGGGACCGACTCTCCAAAAAGGTCGAACATGGACGTCTGGTTCGACGCCTTCAGCTTCGCCTCACTCTGGGCGAGGGAGAGAACTCGGTCCACGACCGAGAGGAGAGCGCCCCTGTCCCCAAAGTCATCGAAAGCGCCCGCCTTGATCAGGCTCTCCAGCGTCTTGCGATTGAGGCCGGTCATGTCGGCGAGCCTGCACATCTGCTCGATTGAGCTGAAGGGACCCTCCTTGGCCGCAGCCTCCACCAGGGGTCGCACCGCCGACGCCCCTACGTTCTTGATGGCCGTTAGTCCGAATCCGATGCCCTGGACCCCGTCCTCCGAGGTCTCTATTGAGAATTCGGCATGGCTCCTGTTGATATCCGGCGGACTGACAGGGATCTTGAGCCGCCGACACTCGTTGATGGCGCCGGCGACCCTCTCCGTGTTGCCCAGGTAGGAGTTGAGCAGCGCCACCATGTACTCGGCGGGGTAGTTGGCCTTCAGATACGCCGTCCAGTATGAGATGAGACCATAGCTGACGCTGTGCGCCTTGTTGAAGGCGTAGCCGGCAAAGGGCTCGATAAGAGCGAAGACCTCGTTGGCCAGCTTTTCCGAGTAGCCCTCCGACAGCGCACCCTGGATGAACTTGTCTCGCTCCTGGGCCATGATCTCAGGTATCTTCTTGCCCATGGCCTTCCGCACGATGTCCGCCTCACCAAGGGTATAGCCGGCAAAGATCCGGGCTATATGAAGCACCTGGTCCTGGTAGACGATCACACCGTAGGTCTCCTCCAGGATCTCCTGCAGGGCCGGGTGCGGGTAGCTGGGCTCCTTCCGGCCGTGCTTGGCCTCGATAAACGTAGTGATATGCTCCATCGGACCTGGCCGGTACAGCGCGATCATCGCGGCCACGTCACTCAGCGATGACGGCTTGAGCTCCTGTATGTACCGCGTCACCCCGGTGCCCTCCAGCTGGAACACGCCGACAGTCTCGCCCCTGGAGAGAAGCTCGAAGGTCGCCTTATCGTCCAGCGGGATGTCGTGGAGCGAGATCTGGATACCCCGAGTGCCGGCGATGAGCTCCAGGGCTCGTGCGAGAGTGGTCAGGTTGACCAGGCCCAGGAAGTCCATCTTCAGCAGGCCGAGCAGCGCGATGGGCCCCATGGCATACTGGGTCATGACGACGCTGTCGTCGTCGCCTTTCACCGGCCTCTGCAGCGGCACGACATCATCGAGAGGCTCCTTGGATATGAGTACTCCCGCGGCATGGGTGCTCGAGTGGCGGGTGATCCCTTCCAGCGCACGCGCCGTGTCAATCAGCCTCTCGATCCCCTCGTCTGCGCCATACATCTCGCGGAGCTCGGGCGTCTCCGATAGGGCCTCGTCCAGGGTTATGTTCAGCCTCAAAGGCACCTGGCGCGCCACGTTGTCGACGTCCGCGTAGGGCATCGCCAGCGCGCGGCCTACGTCCCTGATCGATGCCCGCGCTCCCAACGTCCCGAAGGTGATGATCTGAGCCACGTGGTCACGCCCATACTTCGAGACGACGTAGTTTATGACCTCCTGACGGCGGTCGTCCTGGAAGTCGAAGTCCAGGTCGGGCATCTCCTTGCGCTCCATGTTCAGGAAGCGCTCGAACACCAGCCGGTATGGCAGGGGGTTGATGTCGGTGACGCCCAGGCAGTAGAGCGCCAGGCTTGCCGCCGCACTGCCTCGTATAGCGAAGTAGATATCGCGCTCCCGCACGAACTGAGCGATGTCCCAGCCCACTAGAAAGTAGTCGGCGAACTGCGTGTGCTTGATTACCTCCAGCTCGTAGGCCAGCCGCTCCTCCTCGAGTGATGTTATGGGGCTAAAGCGGCGCCGAAGGCCCTCCCAGCAGAGCTGCGACAGGTAATCGTCAGCCGTCATACCGTCTGGGACGTCGAATTCCGGCAGACGAAGCCGAGAGAAGTCGAGCTCAAGCCCGCACATGTCCGCGATGAGCTGGGTGTTGGAGATCGCCTCGGGCACCTCCGAGAAAAGCTTCTCCATCTCCTCTGGGCTCCGGAGGTAGTATGAGTCCGCTTCCATTTTGAGGCGCCGTTCGTCTTTGATGTTGGTGTTGGTATGTATGCAGATCAGTATGTCCTGGAGAGAGGCTTCTTCTCTATTGACGTAGTGGGAGTCGTTGGTCGCAACGACCGGTATTCCCATCTCTCCGCTGAGCTGGACGAGGCCCTTGTTGATCTCCGGCAGGTGCTCGACGGCCTCATGCTCCATCAGCTCCAGGTAGTAGTCGTCAAACACCTCTTGATACCAGCCCGCCGAGGCCTTCGCCTCTTCCATGCGCCCCTGGGCTATCAGGCCTGGCACCTCGGCGCTGGCGCATCCTGACAGGACGATGAGCCCCTCATGGTGCTTCTCCAGGAGCTCTCGGTCTACTCGCGGTCGGTAGTAGAAGCCCTCCAGATGGGCCTTGCTGACGAGCTTGAGCAGGTTCTGATAGCCCCTTGCGTCTTTGGAGAGCACCGTCAGGTGGTGAGGGCTCTTGTCCCGGGGACTACGGCCGTGCCGGCTCTCCTGTGCCACGTACATCTCACACCCGATGATGGGCCTGATGCCGGCATCGCTCGCGGCGCGGTAGAAGTCGATGGCCCCGTACATGCCGCCGTGGTCCGTGATGGCCAGGCTATCCATACCCAGGTCCACGGCGCGGCGCACGAGACGGTCGACCCTGCTCAGGCCGTCCAGCATGCTGTATTCGGTATGGACGTGGAGATGAGTGAACAAAAGGCACGCCTGCTTGGATATTAGAGGCCGGGATGGTCGTCGCAGGCCATCATAACACCGGGTGTATCTGACCGATTCAAGGGCCGCGACGCGAATCGCCGGCGACTTCCGTGTCGGGACTATCGTTTGGACCGGTGCCAGCCGGCCGCCACGGCCTCGTCCTCGGTGCAAAACCACCGGTCGCCCTGGTCCTCGTCCACCACCGTGGTGGTGTAGAACAGACCGCCCGGCACATGATAGGCCCGCTCGCCGGTGAGGCTGTCTACGTTGCCCTTGATCACCGGGTCTGAGGTCCCTGAGAAGTCGCAGACGCGGCCACCGACTCCCCGTGGAGGCGCCGGAAGGGTGCCTCCCCCGAACTGCTGCACCGGAGTCGCCGTAGCACCGACCTGCTCTTCACGGGACCTCGGCGCCCAGATCCCCCGAGCGCTCGCCTTGGCCTTCTCCTCCGCCGCGAGAAACTCCATCTTATACTCGAAGTCCCCGGGGAAATTGGACACCGTGGCGTAGCCGTTGGTCAGTAGCGCCTTGTTGACCATCTCGCCATCGACGTAGACATACCGTAGCAGGTTACCGGCACTGTCCGCCTCGGTGGAGCCGCGCTCGATCTCCACCGTCCTCCCCTCTACGAGGAATCGGTTGAACGCCAGGGCCTCCTGGCTAAGGGAGGGGGCATCCGACTGTGCAGGTTGGGCGATCTCAACCCCCAGGTAACGTACCCGGAACAGTTGGCCGCCTATGTCAACCTCGATGGTCGCCCCGTCAACGACGCCGACCACCCGCGCCTCGACGAGTTGCCCCTGGGGGGCCTGCCTCGGCGCAGCGGAGGGGGTAACCTCGTCCCCCGGCTCGTCATCGGAGCAGGCCGCGGCGAAGGCCACGGCGCATACCAATAGAAATAGAAGGGGAAGGAGAACTGGTCTCAACGGCCCTCCTGACCCTACGGTGAGACCGGAAGATTCTGCTTCACCTCGGCTCGGATGGCGTCCTGGTACAGGCCCGCAACATCGCCGGCGGTGAAATTACCGAACGCGTCTATCGTGCCAACCGCGCGGTCGGTGACCCTCCAGAGCACTACGAGACCCAGTAGCTTGACATCGTTCGCGTCCCACGCGGTGGCCGTGAAGTGGACCGTCCGCCCCGGCACGATCGTGGCCAGAGAGGGCCTTACCTCTACGCGGGCGATCGCTCCGGTCACCGTGACGTCTATGGATCTCGTTTTGGTGATCGCCTCATCCTCCAGCTCCTGCCTGACGGTCACAAGGAGAGCTCCCGGGTAACTCCCTGGCGTAAACGTCGCCTCGAAGCTCCCGTACTGGTCGATCTGACCAACGGCCTCGTCGACGACCTCCCACGAGACCTTCGCATCATCGGCGGCAGCGCCTACGTCGTCCAGCGCCTTTACCAGTAGCAAGACACGGCCACCGGGAGTGACCAGAACGGACTCCGGCGCCACCCGCACCCTCTCGAGAACGCGAGGCGCCCTCGGCTCCCGGATGACGACGGAAGCGAAGTCCGCGGCCCTCACGAAGCCGCTCTCACCTCGAACGATAGCCTCGACCCTGACCGCCTCCGTGTAGATACCGGGCCTGTCTCCCGCCACGAAGAGACCGTTCCCGTCGATCGTGCCGGCGGCCGGGTCGACTATCTCCCACCGCATCTGGGTGCCGGCGACCAGCTCCCCCAGGCCGTTCAGCGCCACGGCCCGCAGCCGCATTCGGTCCCGGGGGTCCAGGAAGAACCGCTGTGGGAGCACCTGGACGAGCAGGAAGTCATCGGCCTCCCTGCCCTGAATGACGAGGACGTCGGTCACTGCCTGTACCCTCGCGCCCTCCCATATCCCGGTTACTGTGACGGCACCTGGATAGCTCCCAGATACACCCTCGACCGTCAGGTATCCCAGGTCGTTCACACGCCCCAGGGACTGATCGTTGACCTGCCAGAACAGGCTGACACCGGGAATCAGCCTCCCGTTGCGGTCGAATCCGACTGCCCTCATACGGTATATCTGACCCTTCAAGACAACCGGCTTGGCCGGCAAGATGAGTACGCTCGCCAGCTCCGGAGTCACCGCCTGTCCCACAACGACCACCGTCACCGCTTCAGCAGCGAACTGGATGCCCTGAGGAGTGTTCTGAATCCCGGTCAACGTCACGGCGCCGTTGTAGACGCCGGGTGTCGAGCCTGCCTGGAACTGTCGCTCCGCTCGGATCACGCCGGACCGCGGGTCCGCCACCGTCCAGACGAAATCTACCTCCGAAAGTGGCTCTCCCGCCGGTCCGAACGCCTCCGCGTCCAGCACCACTACCTCGCCCGGCTCCAACACGATCGACGCGGGAAATGGCCTGACCGTCGATATCTTGATAGCCAGGTCGTCGGCTCGGGGGATAATAAGCACGGAGGCGTTGGAGCTCTTGGATATGGTCTCCGTCCGCGGGGCGAGTTCCACTGCGCCCGCTGAGTCCTCACCCCCGCCGAAGACGCAGGCGACGGCGACCAGAGGCGCAACCGCCATCGGTACTACCGCGCGCCACAGACATGGGAGGGCTCTAAGCCACCGAGGCTGGGAGCGCCTTCCCAGGTTCTGCCCGGCCCTAGCCATCGGTCCCAACTCTGAACTTGAGGTCTATCAGCGTATCCTCGGTCACCACCAACGACAGTCCGACCCGAGAGTCACTGCTGTAGACCGTGGGATGAGAGGACTCAACGAGGTCGAATCCTTCCGGCAGGATGAGGTCCAACGACAGGTTTCGCTCCCTCACCCCGGGCTGCTTCTGGACGAGCAGCCGGTACGTGATGGTGCCGTCCTCACGTTTCACCACCGAGGCCGGCAGGTCGTAGACCAGCGTGACCTCGCCCCTTGCGCCGGCTTCGATAGTAGCCAGCCCCGAGAAGACGAGCCTGTCGTGACTGGATGACACGGCTCCCGTATCCTGCCCCGGCGCTCCACGGCCGATCTCCACCGACACGCTGAGCTCGGGAAGCGTCAGGGGCGTGGTGCTGAGCACGGTGGAACCTTGAGGCACATAGACCCGTAAGAAGTTCCAGTAGCAGGCATTCTTGAACGCGCCGTAGTCGGTGTCCCGGCTGCGCCACTGGGGCTCGCACGCCGGTGAGTCTGGGCCGCTGTGGTTCTGATATCCCAGCGTCAGGCTGACCCTGGGCCGCGCGCCCCTGCGCAGGTCCACAAGATAGGATATGTCCCGCTGGATGTTCCGATCGACCTTGTTCCATCCGACGTTAGAGTCTACCACGTACAGGTAGTCCGACGAGTCCTGCCGGACTCTGCCATCCCATCGCAGGTCCCTAGCTAGGGCCTGGAGAGCGGGATCGTCGAAGTACAGCAGCGTCTCTCGTTTCCGCAGGGTGTCGTGGAGGGCCGACGCCAGCCGCATCAGTGTGGGCATTGATGTCGGCTGGTTCAACCTGTCGAGAACGCCCTGGAGGACCAGGTCCATATAGGCCCGACCGTATCGGTCCGTTCCCTCCTCCAGGACCCCCAGCAGGTTCCGCGGAGTCACCGGCTCGTCAGCCTCAGGCTGCGGGATGGACCCCAGAGCCTCTACCAGCTTCAGCAGCGTCCACTGGTTGATGGCGACCACGCCGTCCACGTCCTGTCGCTGACCGATGGCGTACATGTCCTCCGCCGTGGCGGCCGTGGTTGGAAAGTCCGGGTCCCAGGAGACGTCTCGCAGCAGCCACACCCAGGCGTTCATGTGCTCGTCCAGGCCCAGTGGCGCCTTGGGGTAGAGGGCGAGCCGCTCCCAGTCATCCACCCTCACGCTGTCTTGATACTTGACGTCCGCAAGGCCCCCGTCCTCGAAAGTCACCAACCAGACCGCGGACACGAAGCCCCCGGTAGCCCGGAGCTCGTCGGAGGACTGGCCCAGGACGAGATACCTCCGGACGCCGTCCCCCGCCAGGAGAGCTCGGCCATGCGGCGCGATTCGATTAACCATGTCGAGCCCCGAACGGAGGTCGCCGACAAACCTGGAGATGTCCGCGAGACCGCTGGCGAAGGAGGCGTCACCGGGCCCGGTGCTCAGCTCCTTTAGCGTTAGCTCCGCCGCTCCCAGCTCGGCGACGGCCTGCGCGATCTCATCGCTCCGCTCGCTGAACGCATCGAACATGTCAACCAGCGCTCCCGCGCTGTCCAGCAGGCCCGCGCCCGACCCCTCCATCACGCTGACGGCGGGCTCGACGACGCTCAAGGCCACCAAAGCGGCGTCGTTGAACGACCGCAGGACATCGAGCACTCGATCGAGGTCGGCCAGCCGGAGTAGAAGCGCCTCCGTTTGTCCCGTTTCGGCGATGAGATCCAACGTGCTGCGCGCCCTCTTCTTTGCCTCCAACGTGTGCACGTTCATCCTACCGAGCGTCGCGCGGATCTCCTCGCTTGTCATCTGCTCGGGCTCGGACTCTCCGATGACGAACTGCGCCATTAGCGGCTGCGCGTCTTCGGCCAGGTCCAGCAGCTCCGCAAGCAGACCGGAAACCTCCGCACCCGTGTCAGCCGCCCCAGACATCAGACGCTCCAGCTCCCCCAGCAGGTCGGTCAGCTCCCGCGCCCTGGGCGCCAGCAGGCCAACGCCGGACGTGCGCCCCGCGCGGACTGCTTCGTCTATGGCTTCACGGCCCGCCTCGTAAGAGCTCTCGAGAGTCGCTACCTGGCTCCTCAGGAACGGCACGGACGAACCGGCCCTGGTCGCCACCAGCGCGGTCTGGGAGTCGGAGTACAGGTCGAGGAGTTGGGACGAGGAAGCCAACAACACGGTGGCGGCGTCCAGGTCGTGATCGACCCTGTCCATCTGGCTGGTCCACGCCCTCAGCTCGAGGTCCGCCATGGGCAACCAGGCCACCGATGGGGAGAACCGCCGCACCCAGCGCATCAGTCCGCTGGCGGGTTCGATGCCAGCCTTGACGACGGCTACGTCACGGGCCAACTCGTCCAGCGCCCCCGTGTCATCCGTGACGAGTTGGTCGATGGTTATGTCGCGAAACTCGGTGAGTCTGGCCTCGGCGTCCACCGCCACGCCAATGACGCTGTCCCCAAGGTGCCAACTACCGATGATGATGGCCAGAGCGACCGTGACCGCCACAACCACCCACGCCAATGTCGCCCGTTGGGCCATAATCCGCCTGATCAGGTAGCTATTACCGAGCGCGATTGGCCAGCGCTGCGGCCATGAAGCCGCCGCTCCAGCGTCAGTCCGCTACAATCTATTTACGTACCTGCGTAGTGCCATTGTCAACCCTTGCCCCCACTGGAAAACAGAGCGTGGCCTTAAGGAAGGCAAAGAGCGCAAGTCGTCTAAGATCCTAAGAACTGGATTTAGAGCGCGGCGAAAAGGGAGCTATGAAGCGTGGATTGGAGCCAACACGAACGGTGGGACCACGTTCCTCCTGTCCCGCCGTCGGGACTTCACCCCTCTGAGGCCGCCACCCCAGAAAAGCCGAGGGCTCCGGTTTCCCGGAGCCCTCATTTCTATCCAGTCTCGCCCTGGTCCTAGTAGTCCATCGGCGGCGCGGCCGGCATGGCCGGTGCGTCTTCCTTGATGTCGGTGATCAAGGACTCCGTGGTGAGCACCATCGCCGCCACGCTGGCCGAGTTCTCGATGGCCGCCCGTGTCACCTTGGCCGGGTCCATGATCCCACGCTCCAGCAGGTTGGTGAACTCACCTACCTCCGCATCGTAGCCCCAGTCGCCTTTGCCCTTGATGCTATCGGCGAGGATCACGTCCCCGGAGACCCCGGTGTTCTCGGCGATGAGCTTCAGGGGTGTTTCGAGGGCCCGCGAAAGGATGTCGGTCCCTGTCTTCTCGTCACCCTCAAGCTTCAGCTTGTCGAGCACGGAACGCGCTCGAATGAGCGCCAGTCCTCCCCCAGGAACAATCCCTTCCTCCACCGCGGCCCGGGTAGCCGACAGCGCGTCCTCCACCCTGTTCTTCTTCTCCTTCATCTCGACCTCGGTGGCCGCTCCAACCTTGAGGATGGCCACGCCTCCCGACAGCTTGGCCAATCGCTCCTGGAGCTTCTCGCGATCGAAGTCCGAGGTGGTCTCGTCGATCTGGGCCTTGATCTGCTTGATCCGGCCCTGGATGGCTTCTTCGGACCCCGCGCCGTCCACGAAGGTAGTGTCCTCTTTCGTGGCCACGACCCTGCGACACCTGCCCAGGTCCTCGACCACGACCGAGTCCAGCTTGCGCCCGACCTCTTCGCTGATCACTTGCCCGCCGGTCAGAATGGCCATATCTTCGAGCATGGCCTTTCGGCGGTCGCCGAAACCCGGGGCCTTGATCGCGACGCAGCTCAGCGTCCCGCGAAGCTTGTTGACCACGAGGGTCGCCAGCGCCTCGCCCTCTATGTCCTCAGCCACCAGTACGACGCTCTTTCCCACCTGAAGGATCTTCTCCAGGGCAGGCAGGATATCGGCAACCGCGGAGACCTTCTTGTCCGTGATCAGGATGTACGGCTCCTCCAGGACTGTCTCCATCCGGTCTTGATCGGTGATGAAGTAGGGTGAGATGTAACCCCGGTCGATCTGCATACCGTCTACGAACTCCTGCTCGTAGCTGAGGCCTTTGGACTCCTCGACGGTGATGACACCGTCCTTGCCGACCTTCTCCATGACGTCCGCGATGAGACCGCCCATCTCGTCGTCGTGAGCCGAAAGGGATGCCACCTGCGCGATCTGGGTCTTGCCCTCCACGGGGGTCGACATCTTCTCGATTGCCTCTCGAAGGGCGACCACGCCCTTCTCGACTCCCCGCTTCAGTGCCATGGGGTTGGCCCCCGCCGCGATATTCTTGAACCCCTCCCGGATGATGGCCTGGGCAAGGACCGTGGCGGTGGTCGTCCCATCGCCTGCCACGTCGTTGGTCTTGCTGGCGGCCTCCTTCAATAGCTGGGCGCCCATGTTCTCGAAGGGCTCCTCGAGCTCGATCTCCTTGGCGATGGTCACACCATCGCTGCACACCTGCGGGGGGCCGAACTTCTTGTCAAGGACCACATTTCGTCCCTTGGGTCCCAGGGTTACTCCCACGGTGTCGGCCATGATGTCGATACCGCGCTTCATGGCGGCTCGTGCGTCCTCGCTGAAAGCCAGTTGTTTCGGCATTCGTCTCCTCCTAAATGTGGATTCGTCCCTCGTGTTGCCGCGACTACTTGATGAAAAGTATGTCGTCTTCCCGCAGCACGAGGTACTCTATATCGCCTTCCTTATACTCGGTGCCGGCGTACTTGGAGTAGACCACCGTGTCGCCGACCTTTAGCTCCATGGGCACACGCTTGCCCTCGTCGGTGAGTCTCCCGGGCCCCGCGGCCACGACCTTCCCCTCCTGGGGTTTCTC